>CAZZGS010000059.1:5898-12616 GCA_964653845.1 uncultured Bryobacter sp. | reverse complement strand
GGGCATAACAACCTCGCTGCGGCTTGAAGCCGAGCGTTTCGAGGTCAACCTGCATGCAACCTTCACTCCGCACCTGCCCCATGTCTTGCGGCGGCCCGGCCGGAATTCCGCCGTAGATCGGAATCGAGACCACTGGGCCATTGCCCACGACTTCAATTTGGCGGGAACCACGGTTTGCCAGCCGGATCGCACCCTTGGTCTCGAGAGCGGCCAAGTGGCTGGCGATCCCGTTTGGGCTTTTCATGCCGAAGGCCCGTTGCATTTCCGGGATCGAGGGCGAGCAGCCCTGCTCGGTTCGGAAATCGCTAATGAAATCAAGAATTTCCTGTTGGCGTGCAGTCAGTTTCATACTGTAAGTATTTACAGTATAGCGAGCCGGCGGATTTCATTTCACTGTGGAGAAAACAATGCCGCGAGCGAATCGTTACAATGTTCCAATGGCTAACGATAAGAAGTGGTACAACTATTTCGTCACTGTGGAGGGATCCTCGACTGAGAATGCTTCCGATGCGGAGAGGCCAAATGAGAACAGTGCAGCCCAGGCAGTGGCTGCTATTGCCGCGTCCATTCAGTCCCCAGCCGTGCAGCAGCGGGTAGAGCAGAATATGGAAGCGGCGACGCCGGTCGCCGGTGCAAAGCCGCTATCGTTTCAGGAGATCTACGCCGCTGCAGAAATAGTGCCGCCTGGCCATGGCTACACCGTTCTGAAGGTAGCCGACATGCTTGAAAATCCTCACATCAAGGAGTTGCCGGCGGAGGTAAAGCGTAGTTCCGTACTGGTTGCTCTCGACGCGGCGAGCGTGAAAGTGCAGGAAATTGTCGAAGACGCGGTGCGCCGGGATAAGGCCCTGGACGCCTTCGAGCGGATTCAGCAGAAACAGATTGAAGAACTCGAGGCCTCCAAGCTCGACGAGAATCGCAAATTGCAAGCGGAGCTTGATAAGCTCACCGTTGAGTATAAGGCGCGGATTCAGGCCAACAACGATTCCGTGGCCCAGCGAAAAGAATCTTTCTATGGTTGGCGCTTGGACAAGCAGAAATTGGAACAAAGAATTGCGGATACCGTATTTCATTTTGTGACCGACAATCCGATCACCACCTCCGCTTCTCTGCGCAATCCGCCGCCAGCCTCACCGAAGGCCGGGAACTAAAGCGCTGCCGTCTCGTCCTGAGTATCGGCTAATCTAAACCTGAAGCATCCAGATCCTCGAAAGGAATCTCTCTCTATATGTGGAACCGTTTCACTCGTGTAATTCGGTCTTTTGTCGGCATGTTTATCTCTGTCGCTGAAAATCCTGAACTGATCCTCGAACAGAACATTCGCGATCTCAATGATCAAGTGCCGCGGATGAACGAGTCGATCGCCATGGTTAAAGCCAATGTGTCGCTGCTTGAAAAAGAAGAAGCCAAGTACCTGCGCGAAGTGCAGGATCTCACCATGAAGGTGAAGGCTGCGATCCAGGGAAGCCGCGACGATCTGGCCGCCAACTTCGCCACTCGTCTTGAATCTTTGCGTTCGGCTCTATCGCGCACGCAGGAACAATTGCAAACGGCTCAGATGGCGTTTGAAAAGGCGATGAACGTCAAGAAGGCTTTCATGCGCGAGAAAGAACGCAAGACGCAAGAGGCGATGCAGGCGATTCGCGATCATCGCCGCTCCCAGTGGCAGAAGAAAGTGGCTGATACACTCGACCAGTTTGAAGTGGCCGGCGTCAGCCAGACTCATGACGAAATGGTGCGCAAGATCGACGAGCAAACGGCGGTGAACGAAGCTCGCATGGAGATGGCGCTTGGCAACGTTGATCAGCAGCGATTCAAAATCGAAGAAGAGGCCGAGAACCTGCGTGCCGCTGAATTGGTAAAGCAGTTCAAAGTCGAAATGGGGCTCATGGGGCCGGCTGCGTCGGCGGCTCCTGACAAGACGATAGGTGGTCGCGAAGGCGAACGCACCACTTAGTTCAATAAGAGGATAAAAATCATGGCTGTCAAAATCGAAAAAGGCGGCAAGATCCTGATCTTCGCGATCGGACTTGGCCTGGTTGGTTACGCTCTCAATAGATATGGTTTGCTGGACAAACTGATGCCTTCGGCGCAAGTGCGCCAGTCGGCGGAACTTGGCAAAATCGAGCTTCCCGCAATTCAGGAATCGGCCAAAGTTGACGTTGCTGCAACGGCAATGCCCGGTAGCGCGCGAGGTTGCGACGATAAACCCGAGGTCCGGCTCTACGTCTGGGCCTGGAACGCGCAGATGGGCTTGATGTTCGCCAATGGTGGGGTGCAGGCAACTAAGGGGAGTCTGATGTGCGGCAAAAACGTGAACCTGCGTTTTGTCAGAGAGGACGACGCCGGTAAGATGCAGGAAGCGTTGGTTGCCTTCGCAACCGATCTTAAGAACGGCAATGCACAGCCATCCAAGGGAGCGCACTTTGTCGCAATCATGGGCGATGGGTCGGCTACCTTTCTCAAAGGGCTGAACGACACGCTCAAGAAGATTGGCTCCGACTATACGGCGAAAGTAGTTGGGTCCGCCGGCTACTCTCGCGGCGAGGACAAATTTATGGGGCCTGCCGACTGGAAGAAGAATCCACAAGCTTCGCGCGGCGGTGTCGTCGCCGGCTATCTTCGCGATGGCGACTGGAATATTGCCCAGAAATGGCTCGGTGACAACAACCTTTGCAATAACCCGGATGAAAAAACGTATGACCCAAAATGTCTGAACTGGGTGAGTGCAAATGACTATATCGATGCTGGCGAGAAGTATATTACTAACTATTGCGAGACGCGTCCGGTTGTGATGGACGGCAAAAAGACAGAGGAGAGCAAGAAGATTTGCGTCAACGGTGTCGTCACTTGGACTCCTGGAGATGTCAACGTCGCCCGCAAGCGCGGCGGTCTGGTGTCGATTGCCTCCACCAAAGAATACAGTTCCCAAATGCCGAACACGATCATCGGAATCGATCGATGGATGCAGAATAACCGTCCCGAAGTGGAAGGCATGCTCGAGGCGACCTTCTTGGGCGGCGATCAGATCAAAGCCCATCCGCAGGCTCTCAAGCACGCCTCTGGCATCAGCGCCGCCGTGTATAACGAGTATCAGAACGAGCCCGGATATTGGGAGCGTTATTACAAGGGCACAGTGGAAGCCGACAAGCAGGGAGTACAAGTAGAACTAGGTGGCTCGTCTGTCAATAATCTGGCTGACAACATCATTCTGTTTGGAATGGCTCCTGGCACAGCAAACATCTTTGCCGCTACCTACCGTACTTTTGGCGACATCGTTTCCAAGCAGTATCCGGATCTTGTTCCAACTTACTACCCCGTTGAGGAGATCCTGGACACGTCTTATATCGCCAACATTGCCAAGCGAAACCCGCAGATGACGCCTGCGGCTATGCCGCAATTCTCTTCGTCCTCGAAGGTGGATTCGGTAGTGAGCCGCCGATCCTGGAACATCAACTTCGATACTGGCAAGGCAAGCTTCAGTGGCGGTGCACCGAAAGAATTAGAACAGCTCACGCGCGACCTGCTGGTTGCGGGCAACACGCTGGTCGAAATCCACGGGCATACGGATTCGGCCGGAGGCGCTGACGCCAATCAGGCTCTGTCGGAGTCTCGTGCTTTTGCGGTGAAGAAGTATCTCGAGTCGCAGTCTTCGATTAGCTTTCCAGAAGGCCGCCTGCGGGTGTTTTCTCATGGGCAGGCCAACCCGGTTGCGCCCAACTCTAGTGTCGAAGGACGGGCCAGGAATCGCCGCGTCGAGATTGTCATCGGCACTACAAAATGACCACAGCAACAAGTTGGCTGGATATTGTCCGGCCCAATCAGGCTGTATCCCGAAGCACGATGCAAATCGTGATCGGGGTACAGGTGGCCGTCGCTCTGCTGCTGTGGTGGCTCTCGCCATGGGCGGCATTGCCCAAGCCGAATGAGGTATTTCCGGCGGTCGCAAAGCTCTGGCTAGAGCAGGGCCTTGGCCCGGAACTGGTTACCAGCTTCTGGATGAACGTGCAAGCGCTGGCGATTACGGCCTTTATCTCACTGGGTTTGGCTTACCTTTCTGTCATGCCCGCTGTGCGTCCGATTGTTGCCGCTGTGGCCAAGGGCCGCTTTCTTGGCCTCAGCGGGCTCACCTTCATCTTCACCCTGATGGTGGGTGGCGGCAGACCGCTGAAGCTGGCTCTTCTGGTATTCGGAATGACAGTCTTCTTTGTCACTTCGATGGCCGCTGTTGTGGCGGCTATCCCGAAGTCTTCTTTCGACCATGCCCGCTCGCTGCGCATGTCGGAATGGGAAGTCGTTTGGGATGTGGTTGTACTCGGTACGCTCGATCAGGCGATCGAAGTCTTTCGTCAGAATGCTGCAATTGGTTGGATGATGCTCACGATGGTGGAGGGAATTTCCCGATCGGAAGGCGGCGTCGGTGCGATGCTACTCAATCAAAACAAACACTTTCACCTCGCTGAAGTCTTCGGAATTCAGATTCTGATTCTGCTTGTCGGTCTGGTTCAGGATTACGGTATTGGCGTATTCAAGAATGCCGTATGTCCATGGGCAAATCTGACGCTGGAGCGCAGGTAGGAATGTCCGCCAACTACGAATACACGCTCGAAGAATCGATCCTCAAAGTAGAAGATGCCTCGCTCACTCTGGGCGAGAATCTGATCCTCGACAAGGTGTCGTTTGAGATTCGCAACATCACTCGCCCCGATGCAATTGCCGGGCAGGTGGTCGGCCTTCTAGGCCCGTCTGGTATCGGCAAGACGCAACTCTTTCATCTACTGGCAGGGCTGAAGCAACCTACATCCGGACGAGTTCTCATCGGAGATCCGGGGGTGCCTGTGAAGCGTGGAATGGTTGGAGTTGTCGCTCAGCACTATCCGCTCTTCATGCATCGCAGTGTATTGAATAACCTCCTCGTAGCTGGTGCGAGATCGGGAAAGCCTGAAGCGGAGTACAAACAGAAGGCCCACAATCTGCTTGAGCAGTTTCGCTTGCTGGACCGGGCCAACCACTTTCCCTCACAGCTTTCTGGCGGGCAGCGCCAGCGTGTGGCCATCGCCCAGCAGATCATGTGCAGCGAATCGTTTCTGTTGATGGATGAGCCCTTCAGCGGCCTCGATCTGATGGCGCTTCGCAAGGTGCAGGAGTTGATTCACGGCATCTCCACCGCTCATGAGTTCAACACCATCATCGTTGTTACTCATGACATCACAGCGGCGCTTGAAGTGGCCGATACGATCCTCTTGCTCGGACGCAACTCCGACGAGCAAGGCCGCTTCATTCCCGGCGCCCGCATCCAGGCCATCTATAACCTGATTGAACGTGGGCTTGCCTGGCGTAAAGGAATCTCGTCCACTCCGGCCTTTGTCGATTGCCTGGCTGAAATCAGAGACCGCTTTGCGCTGCTATAAACCACTTTGACGATACTAGGATAAGACTTCGCGATGGCCGACCAAGAGCAGGATGATCCCAACTACTACAAGGAAGCTTTCCAGTGGCAATACAATGTCATTGGATTGTTGGGAGCCCTTGCGGCATCGGTCCTCTCTGTGAGTCCAGTGCCTTTGATCCTCGCCGCTGGGGTCGAGTTGATGTATCTGGCGACTGTTCCAGCGATGCCCCGGTTCCAAAGGCTGATTCGCTCCCGTCAATTTGAGAAAGAGAAAAACGAGCGCACGCAAACGCTGAAGCAGCTCTTGAGCACCTTGCCTTCAGAGCGGCGTCTGCATTACCAAAAGCTCGATCAGCTTTGCACTTTGATTCGAGCCAATCTGGCGCGTCTCTCTTCCAGCTCCCAGATTTTCGTCAGACAACTGGACGAGCGATTGAATGAACTTCTGGCCGCCTTCGTTCGTCTTGCCAACCACGACGTGATGCACATGCAGTATCTGAACAGCACCAACCCCAATGCAATTCTTCGCGAGTCGCAAGAGCTCGAAGCGCGCCTGCCCAGCGAGACTCAGCGCGTGCAAGAGGTGAACAGGAAGCGGATCGAGATCCTTCGTAAACGGATCGAGAAGTACGGCAAGATTAGTGAGAATCGGCAAGTGATCGATGCCCAGTGCAATGCCATCGAAGACGTACTTCAACTGATCCGGGAGCAATCGATGACGATGGAAGATCCGCAGCAGGTTTCTGAACGGCTTGAGTCTCTGGTGCGAGATGTCGAGTCTACTGAAGAAGCGGTTCGCGAAGTAGAGGCTATCTTCCAGATGAGCCCCGACATTGAAGGCTTGGGCGATTCCACCTCATCGTCCGCAGGCAACCGCATCCGCAATTGATACCTATGGAACATCTACCACTTTGGGCGAAACAACTTTCTGAGCGCTATTACTCCGGCGCGTTCTCTACCTTTGTTCTGCACGGCAATGTGCATGATCTGGTGGCTAGCGATCCGCCCCGGGCCAGGCGAAGCTATCAGTCTCTTCAGAAATTCCTGCAGACCGTACTCTTCGCTCAGCGCGATGCCGTGATTTGCTACGACCGCGGAGGTGGGTTGACCTTTGCTACCGGCGAAATGCAGAACGACTTTCGCAATGCGCTGGCCGGTTACGATTCTTTTCACAACACCAAATATTCGCAGGCCTTGCCGCGCAACCCCGACGGCGTGCTAACGATTCTCGATAACTATCTCCGTCTTCGCGTACACGACAATCGCAAGATTGCCCTGGTACTCGAATACGCGGAAACGATTGTGCCTGCGGGGGATGTGGGAGGC
>CAZZGS010000059.1:2945-5888 GCA_964653845.1 uncultured Bryobacter sp. | reverse complement strand
CGATCCCGATCCCGGATGAAGCGGAGCGCCGCGAGTTTCTGGAATGGCAACTTGCCGAGTCGCCGCTACCAGAGGGCTCTGACGTCACGATTCCAGTTCTAGCCAATCTCACCGCTGGTCTCAAGCGAATTCAGCTTCAAAGCCTCGCACTGCACGCCGCACGCAATCGCCAGCCATTGACGCTTGCCTACATGTCGGCGAAGAAGAAAGAACTGATCGAGGCTGAAGCCGGAGGCATGCTCGAATTTGTACAAAGCCGCTGGAACCTCTCGATGGTGGCAGGCTCTGCCGCTGCCAAGCAGAAGCTGATCGATGCGGTGAGCGCGATTCGCATGGGCCGTAGCGAGATCCTGCCCATGGGATATGTGATTTGTGGCCCTGTTGGTACAGGTAAGACTTTTCTTGCGACATGCCTCGCTGGCGAGATCGGTATTCCTGCGGTAACGCTCAAGAATTTTCGATCCATGTGGCAAGGTCAAACAGAGGCAAATCTGGAGCGCGTGCTTGCGCTGTTGAAGGCGATGAGCCCTATTGTTGTAATCGTCGACGAAGCCGATGCGCAGCTTGGCGACCGTTCGTCATCGGGCGATTCTGGCGTCAACAACCGGGTCTTTGCACAGATTGCGCAGTTCATGGGCAACACCGAATATCGTGGCAAAGTGATCTGGTTATTATTGACTTGCCGTCCAGATCTGCTGCCCGTAGATCTGAAGCGTCAGGGCCGGGCCGAAGAGCACTTGGGCCTCTTCTACCCCGACACCGACGAAGACCGCATCGCCATGCTGCGGGCCATGCAGAAGAAAACATCAACCAGCTTCACGCCGGTAGAGGAATCGGAGAAGGCCTTCCTCGAACATGCTTCTGCCTTGTCTGGTGCGGATATCGAAGCCTTGCTTGTGCGCTCCAAAATGCGCGCTGTGCTGGCCGGCAAGGCGACGCCGGATGCGGCTGATCTGCATGCCACGCTTGCCGACTTCATCCCGGCCTCGTCGCCCGCCGAGATCGAGTTGCAGAACCTCGTCGCCGTCCTTGAGTGCACCAGCCGTGCAATGCTGCCTGAAGCTTACAAGAACGCAGAACGCAGTGAATTGATTCGCCGTGTGAATGAACTTAAGTTGATGCTCGGCTAGCGATTGCCCCAGTCCATCATCCAACCCGCACCGGGCACGATCGGGAAGAGCCGCAGCAGCGAGATGTTTGCCACACCCGTGCGCGTGTTGTAGCCGTTGTAAGAATCGAAAGTCCGGTTATTTGTGTTGAAGAGATTCATCACTTCAAAGAATAGGACCCCGCGCCACTTCTTACGCTCAAACTGCTTGTTCAGGCGAAAGTCGGCCCGGCTGAAGACCGGGAGCCGGGCCTCATTGCGTTGCTGCGACAAGAAGTACTGCCCATTCCGCTGGCTAAAGAATCCGGCAATCGGGAAATTCGACCCGTAGCTGTAGCGCATACTCAGATTCACCGTCGGGCTCAGCCGGTAGCTGCCGTATCCGTTGACGGTATGGCGCTGGTCGAAATCGGCATCGTAGCGGGCACCGGTGATCCCGTCGCGCATTCTCGCCCGAGACCAGCCGTAGGAGATCCAACCATTCCAGCGATTGGCGCTGCGCTTCTGCAGAAAGACTTCAAAGCCACGAGCGGCACCACGTAAGGAATTCTCGAAGCGGGCCGCTGCCGGTGGGAACAAGACCTGCCCACTGGCGAGCAGGCGAATGTCGGCCAGCGGCTGCGCCAGCAGATCGCGGTCTGCCCGGTAATAGGCTTCAAAGCGCAGACGTGTTGTCGCACTCAAAGCCTGCTCTATGCCAGCCACGGCGTGGATGGCCCTCGATGGCAGCAGCGCCCCGTTGCCGAGGTTCGCAATCGTCAACGCGCTCAATGGCACGTACTGCACGGCTTGGCTCCAGGCAGAAATCAACTGTGTCGACTGTCCCAATCGCAAGCGGGCACTGGCATGAGGCGACATTGAAGCAGGCTGCCGCGTCGACGATCCATCCCAACGCGAGCCAAGACTCCCACTGAAAACACCTTTGGTAAAGCCCTGCTCCACATAGCCACCCGCTCGCAGCGCATTGCCATTCCAGGCGTCGCGCCGCCGGATCGAGAGAGGGTTGAAAATATAGCGTGCCTCGAAGCCATCGTCGCGAATTTGCCGAAAGGAAGTGCCGGCACGAAGCGACTTCCACTCGAGGCTCGTATTGGCCACCCATTCTCCATAACCGGCCGAGGAGAGCGGTAAGTCGAGTACATTGCGGTTCTTGCTGCGCTCGCGGATCCAGGCGATCTTGTTACTTACCAGCAAGCCTTCGGTGGCCGTCCAGCGGTGGCCGAGTTGCAGGTTTGTCAGATGGTAGGTGCCGTTCAGAATGGAATTGACACCCAACGTGCTACGCGCCCCGGTGCGGTCCAAATCCGAGACCCCGTCAAAAAGGGCGAGTGTCACATGCTGCCGGCGCGTAAGGTTATAGCCGAGCTTGGCCTGCACATCAAAGAAGCCGAAGGCCAGCGTATCGATCGTGCGTGCCTTCTGCAACAGATACTGCAGGTAACTCTTGCGCACACTCACCAGCCAGGTGCCCTTCTTCCATGGCCCTTCGGCCAGCACACTCGTTGCGGCGACACCTGCATTTACCCGCCAGGCCAGGCCCTTGTCAGAACCCTCGCGCACCAGCAGCTCAAGAGCAGAAGCATTCCTGTCCATGTAGGCCACCGGCGGAGCGGCCGCGTGCAGCGTCACTGATTCGATGACATCTGTGTTCAGCATGGAGATGCTGCCGCTGGCCTGCTGGCCCTGTGTGGAGTGCAGAGGGTTATTCATCAGGACGCCGTCGAGGTAAATCCCTACACGCCTGAAGTCGGCACCACGCACGGCGAAGCTCGCGGTGAAGTCGTTGTTGGAACTCACTCCGGGCAGGCTCTGGACAGCGCGTAATGGGTCGTTAG
>CAZZGS010000059.1:0-2935 GCA_964653845.1 uncultured Bryobacter sp. | reverse complement strand
CTCCGGCCTGGTTTCGCAACTCGGCGGAGCGAAGCGTCCGCTCCGACGGGCTCGATGCATACTGTGGCTCGAAGGCACCTTCCTTCACCTCAACGCTGTCTTTTTGTGAAAGCCCGTCGGGTGTCAGCAGCAACTCCAGTTCGCGGCTGGCATCGGTAACGGCCACACGCAGCGTGCGATAGCCCACTAAGGACACGAGAAGCTCTGGGGCTTCTGGAAGTGAAAAGCGTCCTTCACTGTCGCTGACCGCAGTCTGCCCTCCGGCTGCTACTTTCGCCTTGCTCAGCGCCTCGCCCGACCGGGCATCTTTCACTACTCCACGCACTTGTCCAAAGCAAAGACGACTTGCGAGCAGCAGAATAATCATCAAATGGCGGTGGCAAGAAGTCATAGTCAGCTACCATCTTCTCCTGAAGAGCGGCTTTGCGATCTTCTTCGATCTTTGCGTATTCTGGTTGGCCCGCCAGATCGAACAACTCAACAATGGGTCTTGGTCTTGTGAACTAAGCCTTGTCAATCAAGGGCGGCATCGTTCCCGCCTTGTGCGCGGCGAGCGTCTCTTGCCAGTCGGCATCACGACCGCTATCCACGGGTTGGTATTCCTGATACGGCCTGTAGTTCCAGATCAACCTGTGCGATGCCAGGCCGGCACAGCGGCTTAGGTCGAAAGTGCTTGCCTTTGTCTGCGCGTTGAAGGGAGGGACAGGCTTCCATCCTCACTCGGAGTGGGCATCCTTATCGCCCCGGTGCTCCAACGGACTCAGCAGATCTGCATCCTCGCGAGATACTTCGCATCGTTAGAATCGATTCACAACAATTCCAAAAAATCGGCACCCTGCCTAACTGATTCAACCCAAACGTTTTACGCACATACTTGTCATCGCTTCGCCGCAACCGTAATCTCCTCTCCGTCACAATCTTATCTGTCGCAATCTCAAACGGAAAGGAGACTTTATGCACATCACCCACAGTCGGGTTCAGGTTTATCCCGGGTTGGCATCCCAACCTGCCGCACGGCACGCAAGCCCAGTGCAATTGACACCCGTCGAATGGGCACGCCAAATTCTCGCCTTCACAGCAGACCCCCAGCAGTCCATCGTCCTCGATTCAGCCCACCGCCGCGTCCTCGTCAACTGCTGCCGGCAGTGGGGCAAGTCCACCACGGCCGCCGTCCGTGCCCTCCACCACGCCGTTCACAATCCCAGCTCTGAAACCATCCTCGTCGCCCCCACCCAGCGCCAGTCCGCCGAGCTCCTCCGCAAGATCAAAAACTTCAGCCAATCCCTCCTTAACACAACGATCAAATCAGACGGCACTAACCGTCACGCAATCCAGTTCACCAACCGCGCCCGTATCCTCGCCCTTTCCGGCAAACGCGACAACATCCGCGGCTTCTCCAGGGTCTCTCTCCTGATCATCGACGAAGCCGCCTGGGTCCCCGACACTCTCTACTTTGCCGTCCGCCCCTTCCTCGCCGCCTCCCCCAATGCCAGCCTCCTGGTCATGTCCACTCCCAACGGCGACTCCGGCTTCTTCCACCAAACTTGGGTCAGCCAAAGCCTCTGGCAGCGCATCACCGTCCAAGCCACGGATTGCCCCCGCATCAGCGCCAGCTTCCTCGAAGAAGAATTGCTGGATCTTGTATTCTGGCGTGAGTGCGGGGCAGCAGAAAGTTGGGCTGAGAGCTTGAAAATCGATGAAAATGAAGAAGAACGACACCGACTGAGGAAAGCGACCTATAGAGGAATGCCGCTCGGTTCGGAAGTGTTTGTAGAATTTTGCAAGCTCAAAGGAGAACGAATGGAGAGGGTGCCTGAGGTCTTTCGTCCCGCTCCGATTTTCTGAAAAAATGGCTATGACGGATCAGGCTGTCATTCGATCGCAATCGTTCACGGTTTGAATGAGCGGTCTATTCGGGCCGAATGGGAGTCATCCCACCATACCTATTGGCGTGAGGATTAAGTCGAGGCGCTTCAATCGCAACTCGGTCTCCAACGGCGTAAGCCCAAGGCCGTTTTTGTCTGCGGGCCGAGTACAGACATTCCAGAACTCAGCGATATTTTGAGGAAGTACGTAGACAGTCTCGTCGGCTGCAAGGTGCTGCTCAATCGCCTTTATAGACGCCTCTTGCCACGGGTGACCTTGCTGGATGCTGAAGATCAGCACATTCGTATCTACAAGAACGGCCACGCATTAGTCTCGCGGATAGATACTTTCGCGACTGATCGAATCAAGAGAGAGCACCGGCAAAGCGGCTGGAAAACTTCTTGCCCAAGCGCGAAAAGCTTCTGCCTTCTCTGGGCCACTTAGAACACGAGGAGAGTTCATCTCGGCTATTGTTGTCTGCTCTTCCAAAATAAGCTCGATAAAGCCTTCAAGAGATTGGCCTATAGACTGAGCACGGGCCACAAGTCGCGCTTCAAGTTCCGGCTTTATATTTACGCTTACGGTCATGTCTCTTTAGCTCTGTTTCATGCTATCAGACTCACACGATCTTGTTTCCTTCAGCGATTCCGTGCGCGCGGCGACTGGGCTTTACAGGTTGGTTTATGCCGATACCAGCTGAGTCTTCAGCGTCCACTTCTGCCGATAATCTTCGGCAAGTCCCGGCTGCCTCTCTCGCTCCTGAGGATCTGCAAAGGTTCCGTGCTTGGTTTTTAAGGAATCAATTGGAAAAGAATCAAGCGTTCCCGCATCGGCCCAAATAGAATCGCGCGGTCCTCAGCGAGATCCTCGCACTTGTGACCGGCACCGGTACTCCGGCCAACGAATCGCTACACGAGATCCAATCGCGCAATGGGTTTGGACGCAGCTATTTTGGTAAGTGCAGAACGCCGGCATCGAAACGGCTGACCGTTTTCTTGCCGCCACCGATTGCACCGCAACGATGCTCGCCGGGGGGCCTGAATCTGGTCAGCGCGTCTATTTTCGCAAC
>CAZZGS010000058.1:3253-12725 GCA_964653845.1 uncultured Bryobacter sp. | reverse complement strand
GAGCGTGCGGCCGTCTGCTTCGGGGGCTTGCTTGAGGGACACTTCGTTGAGGCGGGCTAGGACGAAGGTGTCGATCGATTTGCCTTCGGGCTTGCGGATGGGCTCGTAGGCCCAATGGCCTTCGTAGACTGCGCCTTCAGCGACCCAGCGACGGATGGTGTCTTTCTGTTTGTCTGTCAGTTCTTTATGCGCCGAAGGGGGTGGCATGATGCGCGCGGGGTTGGCGTGGAAGACGCGGGAAATGATCTGAGATTGATCAGGATTTCCAGGAATGATGGGAGTGCGGCCGGCGCGGTTAGCCTTTGTGGCTTCTTCACGGATGTCCAGGCGAAGGTTGGCCATCCGTGAGCTTTGGTCTGGACCGTGGCAGCGGAAGCAGGTGTCGGCCATGATCGGACGGATGTCACGGTTGAAACTGACTGGCGATTGTGCGAGAACAGGAGCAGAGAGAGCCAGAAAAACGAGGAGCCACATGCCCACTATTCTATGTTTCTTTCGTTGAGAACTAGAGGCCAAGATAGCGGCGGACTTCAGCTTCCATACCCGGGGCGCAGGCGACGCCGTTGCCTTCGTAGATGGAATCCTTGCCGTTGAGGGCGAAGAACTTCGCACCGGCTTCGCGGAGGATGCAGGTTGGGGCGCAGAGATCCCAAGGGGCCACGCTAGGTTCCATCCAGATCTCCATGCGGCCGCTGGCTACCAACATCGCGTCGTAGATGCCTCCGAAGACTCGCACACACCAGAAGGTCGACAGCCATTCGAGGAGAGGCAGGCCGAAGGGCGGGTTGACGGCGGCAGTAAGCTTGTTGACGCAGATGACGGCCTGCTTGGGGGTGTCGATGGTGCTGGCTTTGATGGGTGTGCCGTCCCAGAAGGCGCCTTGGCCCTTGGCGGCGTAGTACATTTCGCCGAGCATTGGCAGGTAGCAGATGCCGACTACGGGTTCGCCCTTTTCTTCGAGGCCGATGAGGATGGCCCAGAGGCGGTTGTTGCGGACGAAATCGCGGGTGCCATCAATGGGGTCGATGATCCACCGGCGGCCACTGGTGCCTTCGCGGCTGGCCCCTTCTTCGCCGAGGAAGCCGTCTTCTGGGAAGGCCTGTGACAGGATGCTGACGATCAGACGTTCGCTCTCTTTGTCGGCACGGGTGACGGGGGAATCATCGGATTTGGTTTCGGCGACAACGCCCTGGTTCAAAATACGGATGCAGGTCTCGCCAGCCTTTCGGGCGGCTGATTGCGCAAAGAAAAGTTCACTTTCGTAGTTCATGCAAAACGGGATGATAACATCGTCGAAATGAGCACGCGTACCGTATTTACTGCACTGGAAGAGGCTGCGGCCAAGTATGGCGATAGCACTGCCTTGATTCAACCCATGGGTGGAGGCAAAAACGCTACCTATTCGTGGAATCAGTACAAGCAGATTGTTCAGGAAATTACCTGTGGATTGCGGTCGCTGGGAATCGAGCGTGGCGATGTAGTGGCGATTCAGAGCGAGACTCGTGCGGAATTCTACTTTGTGGACATGGGGATCATCTCGAACGGGTCGACGGCGGCGGCGATGTACACGGTGTATCCGCAGGGTGAAGCAATTGCGAAACTGAATGCCTGCAAGGCGAAGCTGGCCTTTGTCGAGAACCCGAAGATGCTGGCGACGCTGGCGGCGAGCTTGTCTGGGGCCGAGCCGATGGACATCCGCTGGGTTCTGATGACGGGCCAGGCTGAAGGGGTGATGACGCTTGAGGAATTGCGGGATTTGGGGCGCAAGGCGATGGCAGCCGATGCGCAGCTCTTCTCGCGAATCTATGTGGAAACGAAGCCTGAGGATTACGCGATCATCTATCTGACGTCCGGCTCAACGGGTGAGCCGAAAATGGGCATGGTGACGCACCGGGCAATTGTTGCGAATGTCGCGGCTGCGCCTGCGGTGCTGCCGTTGGGGCCAACAGACATCACGATTGCCTTCCTGCCCAGCGCGCACATTACGCAACGCCTGGTGCTGCAATTGATGCCGCTTGCCTTTGGCATGGTGATCTATTTCAGCGAGAGCTTGTCGAAGCTGCCGAAAGAAATCCAAAGTATTCAGCCCACTTTCCTGCTGGCACCGCCTCGACTTTGGGAGCGGATCTATACCAGCGTTGTGACGGAGATGAAGAAGAAACCGTCACTGGTACAGAAGCTGTTTCATGGCGGGCTCGGGCTGGCGCTGAAGGCGATGGATTACAAGCGGGCCGACAAGGCCGTGCCGTTTTGGGTGGGTGCACCGCTTGGGGTAGTGGATAAGGTGATCTTCAGCAAAGTGCGCGAGAAGCTGGGCGGCAAGATCAAACTGGCGGTGTCAGGCTCTGCACCTTTGGGTAAGGATCTGGCGAATTTCTTTGGCGCGATTGGTGTAAATCTGATTGAAGGCTTTGGCTTGACCGAGGGTGGTGTAACCCATCTCAACCCGGTGAAGAAACCAATCGTAGGCTCGATCGGGAAACTGCTGCCGACGGTGGAATGCAAGTTGATGCCAGATGGTGAGATTGCGCTGAATGGGCCGACTTTGTTCAGCGGTTATTACAATGACCCGGAGGCGACAGCTAAGGTATTTGCCGATGGCTGGCTGTTGACTGGCGATATTGGTAGCGTGGATGCAAAGGGCTATTGGTATATCACTGGCCGCAAGAAAGAAGTGCTGGTTGCATCGAATGGGAGGAAGATTTATCCAAACCGTATTGAAGGAATGTTCAAGGGTGAGTCTTTGATTAGCCAGGTGGTGCTGGTGGGTGACAAGCGGTCGTTTGTAACCGCTTTGTTCAGCTTGAATCCCGTTTCGGTGGAGACGGCGACAGAATCGGCGGAAGAAGTGATTCAACGGCTGGTGAAAGAAGTGAATCGTAAGGTGGAGCCTCATGAGCAGATTCGTAAATTCAAAATTCTGCCTCGTGAACTTTCGATCGATCATGGCGAAGTGACCCCTACGATGAAGATCCGCAAGAGCATCGTGTTTGATCACTTTGCGGCAGAGATCAATGAAATGTATGCAGGCATAGAGGAGATGAACTAAATGGGCGAAATCAGTTCGAGGCTGTTGGTGAAACCGGGCTTGAAGCTCAAGCTTGCCGACATTGATCCGGCAGCGACTCCCGGTTGCGATAACAAGGAAGAGGGCCTGAACCGATTTGAGAAGAACATCAATCGGCTGAGCGTGTTGCAGTATCTGCTTTATGCCGAGGGGAAGCGGTCGGTGTTGGCAGTGCTGCAGGGTATCGATGCCGGTGGCAAAGATGGCACGATTCGCAAGGTGATGTCGGGGTTGAACCCGCAGGGCGTTGCGGTGACGAGCTTTAAGGCGCCGGCTGGGGAGGAGAAGGAGCACGACTATTTGTGGCGGGTGCACAAGTCGATGCCGCGCAGAGGACAGATCGGGATCTTCAACCGAAGCCACTATGAGGATGTGCTGATTGTAAGAGTGCACAACATGGTGCCCAAAGAGGTTTGGAGGAAGCGCTACGAGCAGATCAACCAGTTTGAAGAGATGCTGCACGAGAGCGGGACAGAGATCATCAAGTTCTTTCTCTATATCTCGAAAGATGAGCAGAAGAAGCGATTTGAAGAGCGGATCTCGGACCCTGAACGCAACTGGAAATTCAATGTCGAAGACCTGGAAGAGCGCAAGCATTGGGATGAGTATGTAGAAGCTTTTGAGGCTGCGCTGGAGAAGTGCAGCAAGAGCTATGCGCCGTGGTATGTGATCCCCGCAAACCGCAAGTGGTACCGGAACCTGGCGGTTTCAGAGATCCTGCTTGAGACTCTGGAAGGGATGGCGATGCAGTACCCGAAGGCGACCGGAGATCTTGAGAAGATCAGCTTCGAGTAGCCAAATGGAAGCCAAGCTATTTACCCCTCTGCGTTTGCGTGGAGTCGAGTTTCGAAACCGTATTGGAGTGTCGCCGATGTGTCAGTATTCGGCGATAGATGGGTTTGTGAATGACTGGCATCTTTCGCATCTTGGGGCTCGTGCGGCTGGTGGGCCGGGGCTTGTGATGGTGGAAGCCACGGCAGTGAGTGCCGAAGGGCGCATTACGCATGGTTGCACCGGTCTGTGGGCGGACGCGCAGGCGGAAGGGATGGCTCGGATTGCGGCATTTGTGAAGTCCCAGGGATGTGTAGTGGGGATCCAGATTGCACATGCGGGACGCAAGGCGAGTGCGCAGTTGCCGTGGGCAGGCGGTGGCCCTTTGACTGTCGACCCTTGGCAGACGGTTGCGCCTAGCGCCATTGCTTTTGATCAGGGTTGGCATACGCCGCAGGCGCTTAATGTTGCCGAAATTAGCGGGCTGGTGCAGAGCTTTGCCGCTGCTGCGAAACGGGCCTTGGTTGCTGGTTTTGAGGTGCTCGAGATTCACGGCGCGCATGGGTATTTGCTGAATGAATTTATGTCGCCATTGGTGAATCACCGGACGGATGAGTATGGCGGGAGCTTTGAGAATCGTACGCGATTCTTGAGGGAGGTGATTGAGGCGGTGCGGAGTGAATGGCCCGAACATCTGCCTTTGTTCTTGCGAATTTCGGCGTCGGATTGGGTTGAGGGTGGATGGGCGGTTGAGGACGCAGTGGAGTTGGCGAAGATGGTGAAGCCGCTTGGTGTCGACTTGATCGATTGCTCGTCGGGTGGAGCTGTGGCTTACGCGAAGATGCAGGTGGGCCCGGGCTATCAGGTGGCCTTTGCCGATGCGGTGCGCAATCGAGGAGGCATCGCGACGGCGGCTGTCGGGATGATCACTGAGGCGCATCAGGCGGAGGCGATTGTCGCTAGCGGGCAGGCGGATCTGGTTTTGCTGGCGCGGGAATTCCTGCGTAGCCCTTATTGGCCAATTCATGCGGCCCGTGCACTTGGCGTGGAGCCTCGTATTCCAAACCAATATTTACGGGCGCTTTAGGATTTTATCGATTCCTTCGACCATCTCGGGGATACTCTTGATCTGGCGGGCGGCTTCGTCGGGGATGTTGATGTCGAATTCGTTCTCTAAGGCGAAGAGGATATTGATGCCGTCAAGGGAATCGAATTTGAGCTCTTCAAACGTTGCTTCACGCCCGATCAGATCGGGGCTCATCTTTTGGGTGTCGGCGATTACTTTGATAACGTGATCGGTGAGGTCTAATCCTCGATCAGCGTCTCGGACGGTTGGTTGGTCGTGCATAGCAACTCACTGATGGTCTCAAATTTATAACCTTGTTTCTGAAGAAAAGGCAAAGCCCAGGTCAGCGCGTCGAGAGTGTTCTGGATGTCGGGGTTGATTTGGAGGCCTCGGCCGTCGTGCAGGCAGATAATGCCGCCAGGCTTGGCGCGGTCTGCGATTCGGCGGGCAACCTGGTCTGCGAGGTACTTCCAGTCGAGGCCGATGACGGTCCACATGACACCCATCAAGTCGTGACGCGACTGGGCGGCACCGAGGCCGAACCAGCGGCAACCGAAGGGGGCGCGGAAGTATTTGGGACGGAAGTAAAGAACGTCTTCAAAGGTCTGTTGTGCGGCGGCAATTTCACGTTCGATGTAGTCTGCGCTGCGGAGATAGAGCGGCCTGTGGCTGTAGGTGTGATTGCCGATTTCGTGGCCGCGACAGAAGACTTCCTGGGCCACAGAAGGGAGCCGGCGGACGTTGGCCCCACACATGAAGAAGGTGGCGCGGACGCCGTAGCGATCGAGGAGATCGAGGAGTTCGATAGTGGATTCGCTGGGACCATCGTCGAAGGTAAGGGCGATGGATTTGCGCCGCGTGTCGCCTTTATAGATGCTGGGGGCAAGCCAATCGCACCAGGGTGCGCGCACGGCGCAGGCCATGCCCGCAGCTGCAATGCCAATGGGGGTCAGCGGATTACTGAGAAGCTCAACCATACTGCAAATTACCGATCTACTACCCACTGTACGCTGTGATCGTTGTAAACGGCCCAGGTGCCGGGTGGCTCGATCAGGGTGAAGGTGCTCCAGGGGCCAGGTTTCCAGGGATATTTTTCGATTACCGCTTCATTGACTTCGACGCCGAGGCCGGGCGTGCGGGGTACGATCAGGTCGCCATCAACAATGTTGAGGGGTTCTTTGAGGATCTCTTCGGCAAGTGGGAATTCGTACATGATCTTCTGGCCGGGCTTGCGGTAGAGCGGATATTCGAGCCACTCGACAACGTGTTCTGGCCAGCAGATTCCGATATGGGCGGCGGCAATGATTTCAAGGAGGGTGCCCCAACTGTGGAAGGCGAAGCGGAGGTCGTTTTTCTCGATTTCGGTGAAGAGGCGACGGCCCATCGAGTAGCCACCCTGGCAGACAATGTCGGCCTGGATGAAGTCGACACAAGGACCGTTCATGAGATCGAGGAAGCCGTCTTCTGAGTGTTCGTGTTCGCCTGAGGCGAGGGCGAGGATATCTTCTTCGTGCAGCGCGCGATAAAGCTCGTGCCTGTCTGGGGTGAACGGTTCTTCGAGCCAACAGAGGTCATGGCCGGACAATTCGCGGGCCAGACGCTCGACCGTTTCAGGAGTGTAACTGCGGTCTCCCATGCGCCACCAGGTGTGAGCGTCGACCATAATGTCGATACCGGGACCGACCCGTTCGCGGATGAGACGGACGGCTTCGAGATCGGCTTCAGGGCCCATGCCGGGGCGCATCTTGTAGGCCTTGAAGCCGAGTCTGGCCACTTCTGCGGCTTCATCGGCGTAGCCTTGCGGGGACATGTACATGCCGGCCGAGCCATAGAGGCGGATCTTGTCGCGGACACGGCCCCCGAGGAGTTCTGAAACGGGCAGGCCCTTTGCGCGTGCGGCCAGATCGTAGAGGGCGACTTCGACGGTGAAGTAGATCTTGGCCACTTGCGGGTCCTGGCCCGGACCTAGGAGGAATTGGACGCGCAGAGCATCTGGGTCGGCTAGTGACTTGCCGGTGAGCCAGGGGCCGATGATGTTCTCGATCATGGATTGCGCGGCTTCGCTGCCCTGGCCGGGGGCGTAGCCGATGCGGCCTTTGTCGCTGATGACGCGGATGAGCATCGCATCGCGCTTGAAGATGATGCGCTCGCCACCGTGGTAGTTGAGCTTGAGCGGCTCCGGGAAAGGGAAGGTGAGCAGGTGGGGCTCTACGCGCGCGATCCTTGACATGCTGACATGCTATCCCAGTGAGGCTAGGCGTTGGCTAGGAATGCTTTTTGCCAATGAGCGAATCGAACGATGACGTGATAAAAGCTCTGAAGCTTGCCTTCGATTGGTTGAGAGAAGCCTTCGATGAGGGAATCCAGTTCATTGATGGTTGTAGTTTCCAGGAAGGAGGCATCAAAAGCCCCTTGCAGTGCCGCTTCTCTGCGATTCTTCAGATATTCACTATTCAATCCCAGAACCTCGATCATTGTTTGGGCAGGCACATCTTCTGTTTGGCTCGTGTGGATGACGCCGGTCAGTAAATAGCTAAATCGGGATTCGCAGGTTTCGTCAAGCGGTGAAATGGCAAGGTTTTCTTCGAACCACGAATCCTTTAAATGGCCGCAGTGGAGTTGTGAGTTTTTCGGAGTTTCCCTAATGCAGGAAGCTAGAAGGTTGGAATACTTCAGTTGAAGTTCAGGCGCAGCTTCTTGTGGGCGAAAATGCTCAATATGGCTATCCGAGGAATTGATTGATCTCCCGCAATAGCAGCAGGTGAAGAACTGCTCTGCAAGCAGCTGGCTTTTGAGGATGGCTTTCTGAGGGTTTTGGAGAGTTGGATAGGTTGGCGTCCAATCTTCATTCTCGAGGAGCTTCCAGTCCGTCAACTCGGATGGTTCTGCGCCTTTGCGAACATGTCTCATCTACCGATGATCTCTTTGCGGCGAAGGAGTGCACGTGCCTGACTCAGTTCGGGCAGATCGGGATATTGAATTTCAAGCTCATTCAATTCGAGCTTGGCTCGTGCGCTGTCATTTGAGCCAAGAAGGGCGAAGAGCTGTTCAATTCGATCTTTTGCTTCTTTGGGCCTTTCGGGAACTTCCATGACTTCCTCCAGGATTCTGTTGGAATCCATGCCAAAGGTGGCTTGTGGGCGAATTGCCTCTACCTCGCCTTTGGCATTAAGGCGAAGGATCCAAACTTGATTCTCGTGGACGTGGCTGAGTACTTGCGGGGAGTGGGTGGTGACGATGAACTGGCAATTTGGGAAAGTCTTCTCAAGGTTGACAATGATATCTCGTTGCCACTTGGGGTGAAGGTGAAGTTCAATCTCATCAATCAGCACAACACCCTGCCCCGCCAAAATAGCTCTGGCATCGGTATTCGGATTGAGCAATGCCAAGCGTCTTGCAATGTCGCCCACCATTGCAAGTAGGTTGCGTTCGCCATCCGAAAGCTGGTTAACGCTAAGTTCAATACCAGACTTCCGAACAGTCATCCGCATGGGGGTCTTACGGCGGACACGAAGTCCCTCGAAGGAGGTGAACCGTTCTATCGCACTGCGAACAGCCGATAGTGCTTCGTCACGGTGGTTTGGGTGTTCGAGTCGACCCTCGTTCTCGAGATCTTCCTGATCTTTAAACCAAGCGAAAAAGTGCCGGAAATCGATGCCTTCAATTAAGAGCGACTCCGAGGGACTTCCAAGTAACAGGCTGGATTTCCTGGGTCGAATTCGTTCCGGAATGTCAATTGCGGCCCTGGTGGCGGAGTAGTAAGCGATGAGAGGACTAATGCGGTCCATCTCTGGCAAAACGGAATTCGTCCTGGCTTGCATACTACGAATGGGTTGAATCTGTTTGTTTACTCCCGGTTTCTTGACCGAGGCTTCGGTATATATAACTTCTTGCCCAAATAGATCCACCACAACGGACAGCTCGTAGCCATCAAAGGAGGATTGAATATCTTCTTGTTTCACGGGCTTCGACTTTATGAAATCACCAGCAGCGAAATCGATCTTGGAAAGTTGAGTTGAGAGTGCATCAAGGATCGTGGACTTGCCTACACCATTTACGCCCGAAAGCACAGTTGTCTGCATTTCGAAGTTCAATTGGAGATTTGATATCCCGCGGAAGTGAGAGATGGTTGTGCTTTTAATTCGCATTGTTGGAAGCGAGGCCTGATCCTTCATTATGCTCCTTCACGCGCTGGTTCATACTTAGGTGGACATGAATGTTGAACAGGTTCGGGAACGGTATGCAGGACGAGTGAATGGGCTGGAGGCCAAGAAGGCTGAGGCAGAAAATCGCGCGGCTTCGTCTGGTTTGCTGATGGTTGCAGTCGGAACGGCTTGGGTCGCTGCGATTGTTTTTGCGGTTCAGGGAGTTTTGAATTGGTGGCTGGTAGCGGCACCGTTGCCATTTCTGATCTTTGCGATCAGGCGCTTCAACGCAAGCCGCGATGAGGTGGGGCGGCTGGCTCGTGTCTTTCGTTGGTATGAGCGCGCCATGCAGAGACTGTCCAGGGAATGGGTTGGAGTTGGTGCTACCGGGGAACCGTTCGAGGAAACCGAACACCCTTATGC
>CAZZGS010000058.1:0-3243 GCA_964653845.1 uncultured Bryobacter sp. | reverse complement strand
TTGGAGAGGGGTCGCTGTTTCAATTGGTGTGTACGGCCCGCACCACGATTGGGGAGCTTGGACTTGCGAAATATCTGAAGGAGCCCGCGACGCTTGAAGAAAGCCGCTTGCGTCAGGAGGCAGTGCTTGAGTTGCGTGAAATGTATGAGTTGCGCGAGAGCGTGGTGGCGATGGGGCGCTTTGAATCTTTTGAGTCGCGCTGGGAGACGTTCATTGAATGGCTGGAGTTGCCGCCGATTGAGTTTCATCCGATGTTGCGGCTGGGAATGATTGCCAGTGTTTCCGTTTTGATTTTGCTGGTGGGGGCCGGTGGGTTGAAGTTGTTGAGTTGGGAGGCTGTGGCGCGACTTGCCGTGCCGGTGCTTGGGATACAGGCGATGGTGGGGTTGCAGTTTCGGGATCGCATCAGCCAGATGCAGGGGTGGTTGGGGTCGGTATCGATCGAAGCCGAAGTGCTGCGGGATGGGCTGGAGTTGCTCGAGAAGCAAAACTTCAAAAGCGCGAAACTGGTTGGGCTGGTGGCCCGGGTGAAGGGGAGTGGGGGGGCGGTCCGGCGGCTGGAGCAGCTGCTGAGCGCTATGAGTGAACGCAACAAGGATTGGTTTTATGTACCTTCGCTTGTGTTGGTGTTGGGTACTCAATTGACTATTGCGATCGAGACGTGGCGGGCGCGGAATCAGGCGTCGCTTCCGGATTGGCTGGCGGCCTGGGGTGAATTTGAAGCGCTGCAATCGCTGGCGACCTACGCGTTTGAGAATTCCGATAATGTAATGCCGGAGCTGGTTGCCGGTGAGGTTGTGTTTCGTGGGACGGAGATTGGGCATCCGCTGTTGCCGCTGGAATCCTGCGTGCGCAATGACATCACGTTTGGTTCCTCGGCGCGGCTTTACATCATCAGTGGTTCGAACATGTCGGGCAAGAGCACGCTGTTGCGGGCGGTTGGAATCAATGCAGTGCTTGCTTTTGCCGGAGCGCCGGTGCGGGCCGCTGCGCTTCAGGTGTCGGCGCTATCGGTTTGTGCGTCGTTGAGTATTGTGGATTCGTTACTGAATGGAAAGTCGAAGTTCATGACCGAGATGGATCGCTTACGGATTATGATCGAGCGGGCACGGGCGGGAGATGCTGTGTTGTTTCTGGTTGACGAGATTATGAGTGGGACAAACTCACGGGATCGCCGCGTTGCTACCGAGGCGGTGGTGAAGACCTTATTGCAGCTTGGGGCTATCGGAGCTCTTTCCACTCATGATCTGGCGTTGACTGAAATTGCCACTGCTGAGCTGCATGGCGTGAATGTGCATATGTGCTCAAGAGGTGAGGGTGACCCGTTGGACTTCGACTATACGCTGAAGCCCGGGGTCACCACGGAATCGAATGCGATGGCGATTGCGCGACTGGCGGGCGTTGCCTAGTTACGACGCTGCCGGTATTTGTCGTGGAGTCCGGTGTGCCTGGATACGAGCGTTCAATTTGTCTCGGAAGTCTTTTGTGAGGCGTGCCCTACGCGAAAATACCGGTGGCGGTCAAGGCACCGGCGCCGGAACGTAATATGGATTGCTAAAATGTAGAAGATTTCCCATTCATGCCCATAACTTATAGTCAAGCTGGCGTCAGCATCGAAGAAGGCGAAAAAACCGTCGAATCGATCAAGGATGCCGCCAAAAGAACCTTCTCTTCCAACGTGCTTACGGGCATTGGTAGTTTCGGTGCCGCTTTCCGCCTCAAAGGTTACAAGCAGCCCGTTTTGATTTCGAGCGCCGATGGAATCGGTACGAAGCTGAAAGTCGCAATTGCTGCCAAGAAGCACGACACAGTTGGTGAGTGCCTGGTGAATCACTGTGTCAACGACATCATGGTGCAGGGGGCAGAACCGTTGTTTTTTCTCGATTACTTCGCCATGGGAGAGCTTGATTCGGCCATTGCCTCGAGCGTGATTCGCGGGATCGCCAGAGGTTGCGAGCGCAATGCCTGCGCCTTGATTGGCGGGGAAACGGCTGAGATGCCTGGGCTTTATAAGAAGGGTGAGTATGACGTTGCGGGCTTTATTGTTGGAGCCTGCGAAGAGAAGCAACTGATTACCGGTGCGACGATTGCGCCGGGCGATGTGCTCCTGGGGTTGCCCAGCGACGGGTTGCATACGAATGGCTATTCGCTGGCTCGCAAGCTTTTGTTTGAAGTAGCGAAGTACAAGGTAACTACGGTGTTGCCTGAGCTTGGTGAGAGCGTGGGCGATGCACTGTTGCGCGTGCACTTAAGCTACGCCAACGCCCTGCGCGCGCTGCGCAAGATTACGGTGCTGAAAGGCGCCGCGCATATCACTGGTGGTGGCATTACGGACAACACGCCCCGGATGCTGCCGGCAGGTACCAACGCGAAGATCGTGAAGAAAAGCTGGAAGGTTCCAGCTTTGTTTGAACTGTTGCGCGAGATTGGGCAGGTGCCTGAGGATGATTGGCGCCGCACCTTCAATCTCGGGATCGGCATGATTGTTTGTGTTGCCGCTGCGGATGTCGAAAAGTCGACCAAGGCGCTGGTGAAGGCCGGGTTTGCGCCGGTTGAAGTGGGCCGCGTGGTGAAGGGCAAGAAAAGTGAGAAGCCGAAGGTAATCTACGCGTGAAGCGTATCGGCATCCTGTTGAGCGGGCGCGGATCGAATGTTCAGGCGATCCATCGGGCGGTGGAGCGGGGTGAGGTGCAGGCAGACATCGCTTGTGTGATCTCGAACGTGCCGGATGCGGGTGGAGTGGCTTATGCGCGCGAGAAGGGCTTGACGGTTCATGCGCTGTCGTCTCGCGGCGTGCCGCGGGAGGAGTTCGACCGGCAAGTGATTCGAATGCTTTTGGATGCGGGCGTGGATCTGGTTTGCCTGGCCGGCTACATGCGGTTGCTGAGCAAGGAGTTTATTGCTGCATTTGCCGGGAGGATCGTGAATATCCATCCTTCGCTGTTGCCGGCTTTTCCCGGGTTGCATGCGCAAAAGCAGGCTTTTGATGCCGGCGTGAAAGTGACAGGATGCACTGTCCATTGGGTGGATGAGGGGCTCGATACAGGGCCGATCATCGCTCAGGCCGAGGTTCCAGTGCAGCCAGATGACACGGAAGAGACCTTGGGCGCGAGAATTCTAGAGCAAGAGCACAAACTCTATCCGGCTACAATTCAGGCGATAGTTTCGAAGGCTCTACCCGTAGACGGATCGATGTCTTCGTAGATTTTTTGGAAATGAAGGCTGAGGCTCGGATTGGGACGC
>CAZZGS010000057.1:1448-12810 GCA_964653845.1 uncultured Bryobacter sp. | reverse complement strand
CGTTAAAACAGCATCAATACGGTCTCATGGAATAGCCGAACTGAGAACGCCCAAGCTAATGTCGTCTGTCAGCCGGCTCCCGGCCGGCAATGATGCGACGGTACGGGCCTTTGGTGGGGCCTCCCGCTCCAAAATGTTCTAAGTCCACAGTATTGGGGCTAGGCCAATCTCTTTTGCCCGGTGCCGTGGGGTTTCCAGCGTTAGGCCGCACGAGAATTCTTGTAAAAGTACTTTTCAGCGACGGTGCTTAACTCCGTGTCCATTTTTTCCTTGAAGGCCATGAGCGCTTGACCTTAGATGCCGAGGCGCAGCGGCGGTTTGCAGCGATGCAAAAACTGATCGAATTGCTGAGCATGAACGCAACGAGTCTTCACCATCTGTGACGGCTTCCACATCTATAGCAAGGTCGGGTGCTTCTTTTCGCCCCGGTGCTGCTGGACTTGCGCGATGAACGCAAGGGTTAAAGCAAGATGCCCCCCGGGCTCAAATGATTTCATCCGATGTGATCATACTTGGTCAGTTGACGGTCAGGAGTCAACAGTTCACGCAGAGCAGCTTCCTGTTAGGATGCTCAAGCACTCGATGCGGGATTGCCTCGCCTCGACGTTGTTCGCAATTCCAGGAGACCTCTAATGCAGTCCCCCGACTGGGGACTGCATAACTTCATAAGCTACTTTCCGCCCACCGGGCAGCCGCATAGCCTGCAGTTGCGCCTGCCGCCGACACGAAAGTTCCCCATGCCAAATCCAGCAGCGTAATTTGAATCGTCCATACGGACAACGTTGCCTGGTTGGTCAGATCATAAGTACTGTAAGCAACAAGGCCAAGTGCGGCACCCAAGCAGGCCGCCATTTTCCAGCTGCCATTCCGGAGTGACGGCTCGATCGCGAACAACGTTAAGCCCGCAAGGTAGATGAGGTAGAAGACAACGGCTGGAGTCAACCTTGGTTTGTCGAGAAGGATTGCCCCAAGAATGGGACGGTAAAGCCGCTTATTGGAAATCGCAAGCCAGGCGAAATCCAGGCCCAGGAAGACGATCGCGGCTCCCAAATATGCCGCGAGGATGTAATTCATCGCAAGTGCGCCTTTACTGAGCCCTGGTGCAATCCTTGGCACCAGCCGACTACTTCTAAGCTGCAAAATAGGCTTGCCTGTGAGTTCATTTTAGATCCAGTTTTTGGTGGTCACCGAGCGTAGACGGCGCTTTTCCTGTTGCAAGGGCGGTCAACATTCCAAATAAGTATCTAACCGCTCCATGTGGTGAATCCCAATATTCCGCGCACTCAACATCGATTTTGAGCAGAGCTACATTCGGATCGTCGAGTCCTCCTGGAAACCATGTCCGGAAAATAGGATTCCAAACTTCTTTTAATTTCGCCGGATCGTCAGGGAATCGCCCGAAGCCAGAAATCGAAACAAATGTATTTCCGTCTGTATCGCTGAACGCTACGTTCACGCGTGGGTCATTTTCGATTTCCGAGACTACTAAAGAATTCTTTCCCGTCAGAAACCAGAGGTTTCCGTTGGGTTCAACCTGGAGCAGAGTCATAGGACGAGATCGAAGGGCCCCTTTTTCGTGAATCGTCGCCAGCATTCCGAATTTGATATCTTTCATCAATTCGCCAAGCTTCTTCACCCCTTCCTCATGGGTTGGTAGATCGGTGTTCTGAGTCATGATTTCGATGCTGCACGGTTGTGGCCAAACTGTTCTTGCAAGCCAGATAAGAATGTTGATACCTCCATCCTGGGCATCTTCTGGCCCGCATATTCTTTTGGCCAACGAAGTGCTTTGCAAAGTATATGGACACAACCGAATTTACAGATTCTGCCTCTCAAGCACATAGCGCCTTGCCCGGCAATAAGACCAATGTCAAAGCGAATAGCGAATATCGTGAAGGTCCCGTAGCCCGCGCTATTGAGGAGCAGACGGCAAAACTTCCTTCCGACCTGTTTTTATGGGCTGGATTGGGGTCTGTTGCAGCCGCCCTCATGTTGCAACTCTCCGGGAAAAAAGATCAAGCCAATTTCGTCGGCCACTGGGCGCCAACCTTCCTGATTCTAGGCCTCTACAACAAACTGGTGAAGCTGCAGGGTTCAGATCGATCCGACCATTTGTCCTAGAGACGAGCCGAAACAGAGAACTGCGGTGCCTTGGCGCACACGCTCTAGATCGCGAGGAGGTTTCAGTTTGCCTCTCTTGCCCCTTCGTCCAGCGCCAAACAGGATCATAGGTCGTGTCGTCCGGGCCTAGTGGAGGATATCCCCGGTGGGAGGTGATTGATCGCTATCCCCCTAACCCAACGCCACCAATTAAGAAACGAGGCTACTATCCGCACAATTCATTCGAGAAAGAGTAGTTGAGACATGACCGGAGCGTTGAAGCCCTAACCCGAGAAGCAACCATGGCGCATTCTGAGCTCTTGATGGATCACCCGACGCGTCACGCCACGTTTTATTGGTTTTTTAACAAGCCACCTGCCAGTGAGCCCCCGTAAAGCTCTACTGATCAACTACGCTCATAAGTAGTAAAGTGCTTATGAATGAACAACGTGAACTAGGCTCACATGACGCTTTTTCAACGCACCATTCGCCCGCGCACCAGCTTCAGCACAGTGCTCCAGGGTTTGGCTGAACAGCCGTTTCGGATTGAATATCTTATCCGGTACTCGGCAACCCACGGCTTCAGCCTCAGCAACCGGGAACCATTTTGCGGTCCCCCGGATAATCCTCCTGCATTTTGTTAGATACTGAAGAAGAAGGAATGTTCAACATTGCTCCATTCGTGGCAGCAGTCCTCGCTGTGGTCGCTGCAATCGCCGCATTCACGGACATTTAAGAACGTCGAATTCCGAATTGGCTAGTCGCAGCCGGAATATTGATTGGCTTCTCTCTCAATATTTTTCTTTATGGCCAACTGGGCCTAAAGAATGCAGGACTGGGCTTCGGCCTCGCCCTTCTTATTTACTTTCCACTTTTTATGCTGAGAGGAATGGGTGCCGGAGATGTCAAACTCATGGCGGCCGTTGGAGCTTTAGTTGGCCCCGGCAATTGGCTCCGAATCTTTGTGCTGACTGCCCTCATTGGAGGTGCCATAGCAGTCGGCACCATTCTTTACCGGGGAGTAATACGACGGGTGCTTAAGAATCTCGGACACATTCTCATGAGTCCTTTTCGCGGTCGCGCCCCTTTTCAGGATCACCCGGAGTTGGATCTAACAAGCGGAGCAGGCCTCAGCCTGCCTCACGGAGCGGTAATCGCTCTGGGCACTTTTTTATTTCTTTTTGCGACACTCTATTAAAGTTATCGGCATATCGATAGATTGGCAGTGATGATGCAAAACGTTCTCAAAGGCGAGCGGGTTTTCGAACTCATGCCGCCGGCATACCTTCAAGCATTTGCTTACCTACAATTGCTCGACTTCCTGACAACGATGATCGGCATGCGGCTGGGCCTCTCCGAGGCCAGCCCAACCATCCGCCCTTTGATCGAACCGCTCGGCCTGGGGCTCGCCGTAGCGATGTCCAAGCTCTTTGCCTTCTCCTTGGCCGGCTTCTGCCTTGTGACCGGCCGTGATCGCATTATTCGTTGGATCAACTACTGGTTTGCCGCCCTCGTAGTCTGGAACATGATGCTCATCATTGTGGTCCTGACACGCGGCTAGTATTAGTCGACCGGAACCACCAAAATAATCTGTACTCGAGTCGGCCCGCCACCCCGCGTGGCGGGCCGAAGCTCCCATAAGTCGAGAGACTTCAAAACTTTATCTCCAAGACCGGATGGATCCGCCCCATCCTTTTTCATTCGCGAAAATTTCCCTTTTTCATCCAGATAGCCGTAGAAGACCATCGGGCTCGGCTTGGGCTTGAGCGCCCCAGGCACAATAACTTCTGGCGGAACCAGCCGCTGTGGTGGAACCTTGGTTAGTATCGCAAACGGTGCCTTCAATTCCGGGGGGCTCGACAGCGAGACGACGCCGCCCACCTGCCTGGGCCCAACGGGCGCAACTCTGGGCACGCAAAAGTGCATCACCCATTCTCTTGTCCACCCCACGTTCAGATACAAAGTGTAGACAGGATCGCCTTCGAGCAAACTCCGCGCCGCCGGAACGATGTGATCGACTCCGCTCTGAACAATGATCACTTCGTTGCGGCCATTGGACGGGTGCAAGATCTGCACCAGGTTCGCGAAGTCCGGCAAAATGGCACCCGATCCACCGCGAGCGTCAGATTCCAGCTTCGCCGTGCCGCTAGCGGACCCCTTGCGCGCATCTGTACCAGCCTTTAGCTCGTTGGCCTTCCCATCTTCCAGGTTCCCAGTCCCGATGCCGCCCTTCGGCATGGCAATCACGCCAGCAACCGTCACTATTTCCCGGGCTGGAACCGGCTTTGAACTTATCATCACCACATTCGTCGGCGCCTCCACGATGGGCCCGCCGGCGCTAAAAGAACTCTTGTCTTTCACCTCGATAGTTTGCATCGACGGGGGGCCCCACATAAACCGGTAGCTTCGGATTCACAACACCCGTGTAAAGCGGCCGGATCGGAGCGGAAGAAACCATAATTTGGGGTGGCTCGGGTAACGGCCCAGGATCTACAATCTTAGGCATCGACGGTTTCTGCTGTAGCGAGCCGACATCAAACACTATGCGTTTCTTCGGCGGTGTGGGCGACACCATCGTGATGGTCGGCATCTCCATTTCAGGCAGCTTGGCAGGCTGCATGGTCAGCACGAGCGGCTGCAGGATCATGGCAGCGCTGGTTTGCAGTCGAGGCTTGGCTGCCGGCATCAGGAAAGCCTTCACGACCTTGCGCGCGGCCTTTGCCGGTTCAACCGGCGCCGTCTTGACCTCGACCTTTAAGCGCTCGGGCTCTTTCGGCAAAATCCGTTTCTTCATCAACTCGGCCGGCAGCCTCAAAATAATGACTTGCCGCTTCAGCACCGAGGCGATCCGCATTTGCTCATCGGTCAATTGCGGCCGCTTCACCTGCTGTATTCCGATTGCCAGCAAAGGCACAATAATCGAGTGGACAACGAGTGAGCCCACCAGTCCCCGCCAGGGAAAGCCCGGCTCCTCCAGCAGTGCCGGCTCGAAATCCAAGATCTCCTCTTCAACTAACATTGCGATTTATCCTTGCAATTCCTGCCATTCACGAACAGCATCGAATTGTAACAGCACACTGATAGGAATGGAATGGAGTTTAACATCCAACTCATACCTTACTCCTTTGGTTACTCTGAAAAATATAGCGCTCTTCCGATATTGTAATGGCTGATTCTGAAGCGCGAGCCGCAGGTCGCTGCAACGGAAGCAAGCGCCTGCAACCCTGACAATATCTTGGCTAGATCGCCTCACCGGCACTTCCTCCCACCATAGGCCAAATTCAAGATAACCTCACACCAGATCCACCTCTCTTAAACATTAAGCCCGCCTCCAACGCCTTCCAACATGGCCTCTACTCCATGCGCAATTACACGCTCCTGCTCGGCAGTCCAGGCCTCGTCCCCACCACCGTCCAAAACCTGCTCGAAGAGTGCCAGCCTGCAACCCTTACCGAACACATCCTCGTCCAGCAACTCATCCACCTACAGCTCCGCTTCGTCCAAATGGAACACGTCTTTAACCAGTTCCTCCTCGAAGGCAAATTCAATACACCCGACCGCGCCTACCTCGCCGTCCTCCGCGAACTCGACCGCATCCCCGCCCGAATGCTAAAAACCATCAAAGCCATTAAGGACCTCATCCGCAAAACTTTGTGGACAGCATTGAATAGCGTCCGGCCGCCCAATGTGATTGAATGTGGGATTAGGTTCAGATTCACACCATGACCAGACGATCCTTACTCCAATTCGCCCCGGCTCTTCTTACCGCAGCTCCAAACAAAACCAGAGTCGAAATCCGCAAAGACCAGTTCTTCATCAACGGACAGCCCACTTACAAGGGCCGCTCTTTCCAGGGCAATAAGATCGAAGGCCTGCTCATGAACTCCCGTATGGTGCAGGGCATCTTCGACGACAAGAATCCAGCCACAGTCGCAAAGTGGGCTTACCCGGACACAAAGAAGTGGGATGCCGAGCGCAACGTCAAAGAGTTCCTGGCTGCCATGCCCGTCTGGCGCAAACATGGCCTGCTCTCGTTCACGATCAACCTCCAGGGCGGCAGCCCCGAGGGCTATTCTAAATCCCAACCCTGGTTCACCTCCGGCATTGCCCCTGATGGGTCACTGCTCCCGGATTTCATGGCCCGCCTCAAGCGTATTCTTGATCGCGCCGACCAGCTCGGCATGGTCCCCATCGTCGGCTACTTCTACTTCGGTCAGGATCAGGTGCTCAAGGATGAAGCCGCCGTCCGCAACGCAGTCGTCAATGCCACCAACTGGCTCCTCGATCAGGACTATCGCAACATCCTCGTCGAAGTCGACAATGAAACCAACGTCAAAGCCTATGATCACGAAATTCTCAAACCCGCCCGCGTCCACGAATTGATAGACCTCGTCAAAGGCATGAATCGCAAAGGCCGCCGCCTACTCACCGGCACATCTTACGGCGGCAACGGCATCCCCGAATCAAACGTGGTCAAGACTTCCGACTTCCTCCTGATCCACGGCAACGGCGTCAAAGACCCCAAGCGCATCGCCGAAATGGTCCGTCTCAGCAGAGCAGTCGAAGGCTACAGACCCATGCCCATTCTCTTCAACGAAGATGATCACTTCGACTTCGACAAGCCAGAGAACAACATGATGTCCGCGATCTCCGAGTATGCATCCTGGGGCTACTTCGACCCTGGCGCAAGCGATTACTCCGATGGCTACCAATGCCCGCCTGTCAATTGGGGCATCAACTCAGAGCGCAAGAAAGCCTTCTTCAATCTCCTGCGTCAAGTGACAGGGAGCTAGCCGGAAACCAAACAGTTTCCGGTCTCTGCTCAGCCGGGTGCAAAACTCCAATGGTGCTCCTGGCGCGATCCGTCTTGAGACACTCAAGACAAAAGATATCTGCCCGCGGGTTATCGAACTCAGACCGCTCGGGCTCATAGCCTTCCTTGTAAAAGGTATTGTCCGAAAGGCCAAACACCCGTTTGAGTTCAGCCTGGTTCACTCGACACTTTGCCTGCACAATCGGGCGATAGATATTATCAGCCTGGTAGCGAACTTCGATCCCAGCCAGCCGCATCGCCTTCTCGATCGGTGCCAGGTGAATGCAACTTACGGTCAGGTTCAGGTCTAGCGGATAGGCAATCTCCGCAGCGCTCAAGTCTCTCGGGACACGCGGCAAAGCAGCCACAGACCGGACTATCGGCCAGAAACGAATCCCGGTCACCCAGCTGAAGATTCCAAGTGCAAGCCCGGCAATCGCAAGCGCAGCCAATAGGCCAAACGTGGAATCATTCATTGCCAGGCCACGGTCGTGTACCCAGAAGCCGAAACCCAGGACAACACCAAAAGCCACCGCTACAGCAGCCATGGCAGCCAGGATATTTTTCAAGACAGCAACTCCACCCTATTTGGCAAAGATCTGGGACATATCGGCAAATGCCTTGAACTCAAGCGCGTTCCCCGACGGATCGAGAAAGAACATCGTCGCCTGTTCTCCCACCTGCCCTTGAAAGCGAATGTACGGTTCGATGATGAACTTCACCCCAGCCGCTTTTAGCCGCTCGGCAAGAGTATGCCATTGATCCATCTCAAGGATCACCCCAAAATGCGGCACCGGCACGGCATGCGCGTCCACGGCATTGTGATGCAGATTCGCCTCGTATCCGGGCTTCAGATGCGCCACCACTTGGTGACCAAAGAGGTCGTAGTCGATCCACTCATCAGACGACCGCCCCTCCGGGCATCCCATCAACCCGCCATAAAAACCGCGAGCCGCCGCAAGATCATGAACCGGAAACGCAATATGAAAAGGAGTCACTTGAGCCATGTTCCTGATTGTAAACTCTCAGGCCAACACGGCTCCCGTCCGCGTCGTATCGTAGCCAGCCAACACCTCAAGCTTGCGCCGTAGACTCGCGCGTTGCAAGACATCCACAAAGGCCTGCGCAGCCGGCGTCTCCAGCGTCTTCCGCCTCATCACAAAGTCATAGCGTTCGCCCTGCAAAGGTACAAAATCAAGTTGGAAACTTTGCGCGGCTGCCCGGGTAGCAAGACAACAATCCGCATCCCCGGTCAACACCATGTAAGCTACCGCCAGGTGCCCATAGCCAAAACGCTCATAGCCAGACACCTTCTCAGCCGGTATACCCGCCTCTCCCAGCAACCGGTCCAACAACAACCGGCTTCCAGACCCAGCCTCACGATTCACAAAGCGTACCTTCCGTTTGGTGAGATCTTCTGCCCTGCGGATCCCCTTCGGATTTCCGGTCGCCACAACAAAGCCCTCTTCCCAGCGCGCAAAACTGATCACGGCAAAGTCTTCATCTGGAAATTCACTGCGCAGATAAGGCAAGTTAAACTCCCCAGACTCGGGATCCTCAAGATGCGAGCCCGCAATGTGCACCTTTTCCTCGTAAAGCCACCGCAGTGCCAGCTTGCTCGAAGCTGCAGCCGACACAACCTCCACCCCGCCCAACTTCTCTGCCATCCGCGCCACAAGGCCAATCGCCGGGTCGCAACCTGCGAGAACCAACTTCTTGGCACTCGATTCCTCCTTGGCAAAGGCCACCAGGCCGGCCTTGCCCTGCGTCCGGCCCAGCTTCGAAATCACCCCATCCGCTTCGGGCAAATAGTAGGGCGAAGCATTCACCGGGATGCTCACCCGCTTGCTCCCCACCTGGCAAACCCTCACCGCCTGCCCCTTCGCTACGGGCGTTGCACTCAACACATCCGATGCAAGCGACGTCGTCGCAACCGCCATCTCATCGCTCAACGAGAACAACTCCTCTACCGGCACCTCAAGGGCCCGCGCCAGCTTCAGCGTCACCTCCGTATTCGGAACATAGGTCCCGGCTTCGATTGCATAAATCGTCTGCCGGCTTACTCCTACTTGCGCCGCAAGATCTGCTGCCCCCAAGCCACGGCCCCGCCTCACCGCACTCAACTGATTCTGAATTCTTGTCTCCATGCGCACCTCAGAAATGAAACTTCACGACAAGCTCGAATACGCGCGGGTCAAGCGCAGTCGTAATCGACCCAAATCCCACATAGCCAAAGCTACCATTCGGGTTCCCTAGCGGTGGCGTATTCGTCACATTGAAGGCCTCCGCGCGAAACTCCATCCGCAGCTTCTCCCTCAATTGAAATGTCTTACCCAACATAAGGTCGAGCGTCCTGTACCCTGGCCCAACAACCGGATTGCGAGAGCTGTTCCCGATCCTGAATTGACCAGCCTGCGCAAACGCCGATGTATCGAACCACTGCCCTGTCGACCTTTGATTTACACTCAAAGCGGAATCCCGCAATCGATTCGGCCGCTGCACCCCAAAGCCTGCAAACGCATTCAGGTTCGTCGCTTGAGTTACTGCAATCGGGCTCCCTGACTGTGCCCTCAGCAGTCCGGCAATCTGCCATCCCGCAAACGGGAGCTGATACACAAACCCCGAGGACAAAATGTGCGGCACATTGCCTGTTGATACATCCTTCTCGAGCCGCTTGTTGAAGCTGTCAGCCGCCTGAAAGTTCGATACGGGCCCTGTCAAGACCGCAGAATCAAACACCGCACCCGCATCGTCAATTAGTTTTGAAAACGTATAGGCAACGCTAAACGTTAACCCATGCGACAACCGCTTCTCGATCCGCGATTGAAACGAATGGTATGTCGAATGCCCGACATTGTTCCGGTACAGAGCAACCGTCGTGAACTGCGGATAGGGCCGCAGTAATTGTGCACGCGAAATGCTTGCCGCACCCAGATACGGATTCGCAACCTGTTCCGTTAGCTTGGCCCCAAGAGCCAACTGTTCCACCGTCAACTGATTCAGATTCACATCCGGCACACCCAACCGCGTCAGCTTTGAGCCAAGATACCCGGCCTCAAAGCTCCAATTCAACCCAAGTGTTTTCTGCAAACTGAGATTCCATTGCTGCGCATAGCCACTGCCATTCGTCCTTTGAACGCCAAAGACTCCCTGCCCTAATCCAGCATCCGGTCCCGGTGGCACAACCCTGACGCTCGGCCCATCGGACAACACAAAAGCCGGGCTGATATTATCGAGCGTCTGCTGTCCCAGCGTTTGAATAAAGGGAAATAGCGGCGTAGTAAAAGGCGTAGTGATGCCGGCTTGTTCGATCCACGTCAGGCCATAGCCAGCCCTCACCACCAGCGACTCCCGCAACTTGAAAGCAAACCCAAGGCGCGGCGCAAAATTCTTTTTCTCAAGATTCCGCGCAGCCCTCGACTCATCAGCCACGCCTAGATACTTCAGCTTCTGCGATACCAGATCAAACACCGCGCCCTTGTCCCCCACCACGATCGAAGGAAAGTTAAGCGTGTATCGAACCCCAAGATTCCACGTTAGGCGCCGAGACACTCGCCAGTCATCCTGCAAGAACACTTCTGCGATTTTGGCTCTCGGCTGAAGTACGTCTTGCTGGGCATCGATACTGAAGCGCCCCACCTGCCCAAGCAGAAAGGAAGCAAAGCCGTTGCCAGAATTTGCCATCGCACCACTGGTAAAGATACTCGTGAATTGAAAGTTCCCAGTAGGGCTCGGTGGCTGCAACACATCGAGGCTTTGCCACCGCAAGTCTGCCCCAACTTTCAAACTATGCCCACCGCCTACCCAAGAATAGTTATCCACAATCTGCGTCACCGACGTTGTGAAATTCGAGTTCGCACTCGCCGGCCCACCCAACTGCTGGAAGCCCACAATGTCGTAAGCCGGCAAGACATCCGCAAAAGAAGACACTGGCAAATTCGGGATCTGAGCCACCTCTCCAGCGGGCTTCCCAAGCCGTGCCGAGCTTCTCTCAAAGCGTCGTCCTGTAAATCCAAACCGCAACTGGTTCACCGCATTTGCGCTCAAGCTCCACGTATGCTCTCCCATCAGGCTATCCGCCCGAGTCAAAGTATTGCCAATCACACCAGACGTTAGATTCCCGCTGCCATCGGGCAAAGGCGTTGTCGGCCTGCTGTCGTCACGTAAGAATGAATAGCGCCCAAACACTCGATGGCGCTGACCAAAATAGCGATCCAATCGCCCATCAAATTGGCCAGCTACCGTATCGTCATTCCCCACCCGGCGGTAATTGTTGGCTGTAGCACCGGCCACATTCGGGCTCGGATAGCGCTCTACAACAGCAAGCGCTGCCCGGTCAAAGCGGCTCAACGGGATGGCGTTGCCAGCAAAAGGCATCGTCCTTCCAGTCGCCGGATCAAAAATTGAGTTAGCGAAGACACCCATTTTTTGCGCCGCTGTCGGCACGGT
>CAZZGS010000057.1:0-1438 GCA_964653845.1 uncultured Bryobacter sp. | reverse complement strand
GGCCCGCCCATCACAAAGCCAAATTGGTTACGGCGGAATCGCGGCCTATCCCCGCCACTCGCAAACAGATTCCGCGCATTCAATTTCTCATTCCTGAAGAACTCAAATATCGACCCATGCAACTCGTTCGATCCAGACTTCAGATTCACCATCACCACACCACCATTGGATCTGCCGTACTCCGCCGAATAGCTGTTGGTATCGATCCGGAATTCTTCAATTGCATCGATGATCGGGTAAAACGCTACCTGCCCAGGCTCTGGCTGCATTACGCTGATCCCGTCATAGATGTACTCACTCACCCTCGGCCTGCTCCCGTTAATACGCGGAAGTAAGCTCCCCGGCGGCAGATTCACACCCGGCGCAAGCGCAATCAACGGAACAAAATTCCTGCCATCAAGCGGCAGTGTCACAACCTTCTTCTGCTCCACCAAAAAGCTCACCGTCCCGCGATTGGCCTGCAGGAGTTCTGGCAAGGCATCCACTTCCAGCCCCTGACTCGCATCTCCCAACCTCAGCTTCAGTTCAACCGCGACGCGATCCCCAATTCGCAACAGGATCCCGGCCCGCTCCAGCCGCGCAAAGTTTGCCTTAATCACCACTAAGCGATAATCCCCAGCGGGCAAACCCAGAAACTGGAAGCCCCCGTCCTCCCCACTCAATTGCGACAGATTGAGCCCCGTTCCCAGGTTCACTACTTCCACTCGAGCCAACCCCACTGCGAGCCCGGCAGGGTCGCGAACCTCGCCAAGCAATTCCGCCTTCGTCGATTGAGCCCAAGCTCCGCTTAAGCACAGCAAAGCACAAGCGAGACATTTATACACAACAATGTCATTCTATAACGACACTCTTCAAAGCTGCCCTGCCTCGTACCGCAATACCCGCGTCTCTCGTCTTTCCGTCTTTGGGAACACCTTCGTGATCATCGCCGCTTGCTCCGCCTTCGACAGGCGCATCCAGCGAAGTAGGCTGCCTTCCACTGCGGGCGTCAATGTCTCCGCGATGCCCACTCCAATCCTGGCTCCACCCCACTCATCTTCAAGCACCAACGGAACTTCCAGCCCATTAGAATCCCTCCAATAGCCCAACCGGGCTTCGATACCGGCATGACATGCATTCCGGTAGATCTCCGATACCACCTCACTCTCAAAATTCCCGCTTCCCATCAGAAAATGCAGCTTAGGCCGTTTCACAATCCTCCTTCCAAAATCCGCCGCTATCGGCTCCAACTTCACGATCAAAAAGCAGGCTTCCAGCGCCTCAAGCCACCTCACCGCCGTTCGATGCGACACTCCCGATTGCCGCGCCAACTCCTGCTGCTGCAACCCCGTCCCACTCGCCGCCCTTACCTTTTCGGCAAATAAAATCAAGCGATCCAGATCGCGCACTGGAACCAGGCCTCGTAAGTCCGCCTCAGGCCAGCCCTGATCCCGAACCC
>CAZZGS010000056.1:5546-12850 GCA_964653845.1 uncultured Bryobacter sp. | reverse complement strand
GTTTGGCAAAGGGTGTGTCGAGATTGAATTCTCCGCACTCGACCAGTTGCATGACGTAGGTGCCGAAGACGGCTTTGGTGATTGAGGCGGCCCAGGTTGTGGTTTCCGTGGTCATGGGGAGATCGGGATTGAGTTGCCGCTGGCCGTGGGCCATGCTCCAGACCAGACGGCCGTTGTTGACGATTGCGATTTGAGCGCCGGTGACTTTGGCCTCGGTGAGAGTTTTGCGGGCGAAGGCTTCGGCGGCCTGCGTATTAATGATGGAGCCATCCAGCTTTCGAATAGGCTGAGCTTGCAGGCAGGTGAAACTGAGAATGAGTAGAGCGCTGAACCGCATGGATTGGAATACGGCTTAGGTGAGCATTCGTTCCAAGAGTTTTATTTGATGACGGAGCCGTCGGCGGAGAACTTGAATTCAGCTCGCTTCTTCTTTACGTTCTCGATCTCAGCTTCGTAGGTGACCTTGGTGCCTTCGGTCAACGATTCGAACTTGATCAGCTTGCCGGCCTGCTTTTCAACGGCGGCCTGGACAGGAGCTGGTGCGTCGAAGAGCTTGATCTCTTCTTCGATGAGCAGGATGGATCCGTCTGAAGCAATCATGAGGTCGCGAGTGAGGCCATTCAATTTGGTCTCAAGTTCATAAACTGTTTTACCTGCTTCCTTCTCTTTGGTTAGGCCAACAAAAGTGGCAGCTTTAGTCTGCTCTGCAACCGTCTTTTGGACTGGGAGCGGGGCCTTGCTGATTTCAACTTTTGATTCAGCCAAAAGGAGTGTGCCGACCACAAGAGTAAGGATCATGGCTTGACTTTAGCAAAGCGAAGACTCAGCGTGGGCATGACGAAGAGATTCAGAAGCGTCGAAGTGAAGAGGCCGCCAAGAATCACAACGGCCATTGGGTGTTCAATTTCGTGGCCAGGCTTATCGCCCGCCAAAACGATGGGGAGGAGGGCGAGGGCGGTTGCGGCAGCGGTCATGAGGATCGGAACAAGCCGCTCTTCGGCACCGCGCAAAATAAGTTCTTTGTTAAAGGTGAGACCTTCCTGTTCTTCGAGATGGCGGTAATGGCTCAGAAGCATGACGGCGTTACGGGCAGCAATACCGAGCACAGTCACGAAACCGACAAGCGAACCGAGCGATAGCAGGCCGCCAGTCATGAGGGTAGCTGCTACGCCGCCGACCAAGGCAAAGGGAAGACTGACAAAGATCAGGGTGGTGAGGCGAAGCGAGCGGAAATCAGTGTAGAGCACCATGAGGATTCCGATGAGCGAGAGTGCAGCCAAGCTAAAGAGCCGGCGCTGGCCAGCCTGACGGGCGGCATATTCGCCGAGGAGCTCCGGATGGTAACCAGGCGCAAAAGGGATGGCCTTGACGCGAGCCTCGATGTCACGCGCTACAGCACCAAGGTCGCGTCCCTTCACGTTGCATGAGACATCGATTCGGCGGCTGGCATTCTCGTGCTGGATGATGTTGGGGGTGGGGGCAATGCGTAGTTCTGCGATGTCGCTGAGAGGGACCTTGGCACCTTGAGGAGCGTCAATGAGGAGTGAAGAGAGAGAAGTGAGGTCGCGGCGTTTGGCTTCGGGGCTCCAGACGACGACGTCGAAGATCCGCTGGTCTTCATATACCTCTCCGACTTTGGTTCCGCGGATCATGGTCATGGCGGCGCGGCGGAGGTCGCCTGCCGTGATGCCGTAGCGGAGGGCGGCTTCGGGGCGCAGGCGGACTTCGACCTGCGGCACATCGACCTGAGGTTCTACCTGGAGATTGGCGACACCGGGAACATCGTTGAGCGATTTACCAATCTCGGCGGCCTTGGCACGAAGCACATCGAGGTTTGGCCCATAGACGCGAACGACGATTGCGCCGCTGCCCCCGGAAAGCACTTCTTTGATGCGCTCTTTGAGATAGGTGAGAAGATCCCGGTAGAGGCCAGGGTAGCCGTCGACGACTTCCTGTACTTTAGCGACAGTGGCCTTGTAGTCGACCTTTGGATCCAGACTGATCCAGAGTTCGGTGAAGTTGGGGCCGACCACTTCATCGGCGACTTCGGCGCGGCCGATGTGGGACCCGAAATTGCGCACCCCGGGGATGGCTCGGAGTTCCTTGCTGGCGCGGGCGGTAATGCGTTGCATGGCTTCGAGTGATGTACCCGGCTTCTCTACCCAGTGCATGAGGAAGTCATATTCCTGGAAGTGCGGTAGAAATTCTTCACCCAGAGTGGTGACAGCCCAACCGCTGACCAGGAAAACGAGCAGCAATGAAGCAGAAATCATTTTGGGTCGATTGAGCAGAGTTGGCAGAACCGAGCGGTAAGCAGACTTGAGCATGCGAACAAATGCCGTATCTTTATGGCGATCCTGACGGGCCGCCGAAGGTAGGAGGATAAGCGAGAGGGCAGGAGTAATGACGAGGGCGACAGCGAGTGAGGCTGACACAGCAAGGACGTAAGCCATGGCAAGCGGACGGAAGAAAGTGCCTGCCAGACCGTCGAGGAAGAAGACCGGAAGGAAAACAAGAACCACAATAATTGTGGCGTAAACGACGGAGCTACGAACTTCAAGTGAAGCCTCCAGCACCACTTCCCAGTCGGGAAGAGGATTGTCCAAAGAATGATTGAGCCGAAGACGGCGAAGGATGTTCTCGACGTCAATGATGGCATCGTCAACGACTTCGCCAAGCGCGATGGCAAGGCCAGCAATCACCATCGTGTTGAGTGTTGCCCCACGCCAGTACAAGACCAGCGCGGCAGCCATGAGTGAAAGTGGAATGGCGCTGAGACTGATGACGGCGGTGCGCCATTCAAAGAGGAAGAGGATGAGAATGGCGGCAACAAGAACGCAGCCCCAGAGAAGGGCGTTCTTGAGGTTATCGAGCGACATTTCAATGAATGTGGCGGGACGAAAAATGGTGGTGTCGAGTTCGATTCCAGTGAGACCCGGGCGAAGTTGTTCGATCGCCTTCTCGACGTTACGGGTGACCTCGAGGGTGTTAGCGCCGAGCTGTTTTTCTACGATCAGCAAAAGGCCGGGCTGGTCATTGATTACGGCATCGCCGATGGGAGGCTGATGCCCGGTAGTGACTTCGGCTACGTTGCCCAGGGGGAGTGCTGCGCCGTTACGAAATGCGACAGGGATGCGGGCGAGGTCCTGTGGATCCCTGATGGCGGGCATGTGAGTGACGGAAAGGCGCTGATTCGCAGTTTCGACGAAGCCACCGGCTGCCGGTATTGTGGCATCGCGAGTAACGCGAATTACCTCGTCGAGAGTAAGGCGGTAATCGCGCAGGCGATCCGGGTCGACGAGAACCTGGAGTTGGCGGTCGCGCTGTCCCCAGATGGCCACGTTGGCAACTCCTGGAATGGACATTAGACGAGGGCGCACCGACCAGCGGATGAGGGTGGTCATCTCGGTTTGGGATTGGGTCTTGGACCAGACGCCAATTTTCATGACTCGGCTGGTGGAAGATAGCGGCGAAAGGATTACAGGCGTGCGAGCAAGAGCGGGGAGTTGCCCCGTGAGGGTGAGGAGCCGTTCCTGAACCAGTTGGCGGGATGCCATCAGTTCCGCACCGCTATCGAAGATCAAGACAACCGAGGATAGGCCCAAAACAGATTTAGACCGTAATGTTTTAAGGCCTATAACGCCATTTACGGCATTCTCGATTGGAGTGGTTACAAGAGCTTCAACTTCCGGGGTCGAGAGGCCTGGGGCTTCGGTCTGGATTTCTACGAGCAATGGTGAAAATTCAGGGAAGACATCAAGGGGTGTCGATTCAACCAGGCGGAAGCCAACGACGAGCATCAGGATGGAGAGTAGCGTTACAACCCAGCGCAGACGCAGGGAGGCGGAGATGAGCGATCTCACTTACCGGCTCCGAATTCGGTACCAAAGAGTTCGGCGACACCGGCGGTGACAACTTGAGCACCAACAGGCAGGCCGCGCGTAAGGAGAGCGCTGCTGCCTTCGACGCGGAAGACTTCGACGCGCTGGCGAGTGAAGACGTGTGGGGCACCAGCGATGTAAACCCAAGATCCGCCCTGGATGTCATAGACAAGGGCAGACGCGGGAATGCGCAGGGCAGTGCGCGAGGTAGAACTGCTGAAGATGACAGCCATGCGCTGGCCGGGGTTCAGGTCGCCGTTGGGGTTGGGTAGTTCGTAGTAGATGTCGGAGGTAGCGGCCAATGGATCGGCAGTGGGTGGAGCATCGACCCGAGTTGCTTGACGGGTCTTACCCTTGCCATCGAGATCACGAACAGTGATTGTATTCAGCGTGGAGAGGCTATTGCGTTCGGCAGCGAATACGGGCAGACGCAGCCAGACGCTGCTGAAATCAGCAACTTCGACCAGAGGTGCGCCTCCTGCGATGAGTTGGCCATCTGAAGCTTGCAGTTGGCGGACTATGCCAGAGGCAGGAGCTGGAATGGTGACATCCAGATCTGCTTCATAGGGGTGGGCTTGGAGCCACTTTAGACGGCCGAGAGCTGCGGCATTTGCGGCGGTGGCTTGAGCAAATTCCTGTTCAGCTACATCGACGTTTCGTTGACTACCGGCAAGATCGCGGAGGAGTTGGCGGGCTCGAGTGAGCTGTTGCGTGGCGTTATCGAGACGAGCCTTTGCGGTTTGAGCATCTGCTTCATAAGTAATTCGGATGTCGCGTTGAGGTCCGACAAGAGGGGAGAGGCGAAACAGTGGGTCGCCTTTGCGGACGGTCACACCAACACGGAGGCCCTTGGCAATGGGATGCACAATTCCCGACATGGGAGCGCTGGCAATAATGGCATTCCCGGGGATCAGTAGAATCTCACCCGCGATGGTAGAGGAGCCAGATGCTTCAGCTGTGATGGCTGGGGCCAGCGTGATGCCAAGGCGTTGCTCGGCCTCTGGGGTAAGCGTAATACGGGTGAGATCAAGCTCTTTGACCCGGTTGTCGACCTTGGCCGCCGGCTTTGGTGGAGGAGTAGCATTGGGCGGTTTGGTACAGGAGTTGATGAAGATAAGAAGGAATAGAAGAAGTTGAATCATTTGGAGCCTACGCTGCGTTCAAGTTGAGCCTGGGCCCGGAGTATAGCTGCCTGGGCGTCGATCATACGCTGGCGAGCGTCTAACCAGGCGCGGTTTTGTTCGAGCACAAAAAGGAAAGCTACATCCCCATTTTTGTATTGGTCTTCGGCCAGGCGAACCGATCTCTCTAGCGGAGGTAGAACGCCGTCACGGATATTGGCGAAAGAGAGACGAGCCTGATCTAGCTGGCCGCGAGCATCGGCCACCTCGAATGCTGCGCGCTGCTTGAGTGCCAGGTATTGGCGAGAAGCGGATTCTACTTCGGCTTCAGCGCGGGCAATCATGCCCTGATTGCGATTAAAGATCGGTGCTTCGAAGCTGAGGCCTGGGCCGGAGAGGACGCCAGAATTACCGACCCCTTTTGAGCTGAGCTGGGCACTCAGCCAAAGGAAGCGTCGGCGCTCCCAACCCGCACGTTTGGTGGCAGTTGTAACAGCAATCTCGGCAGCGCGAAGATCGGCGCGAGCGGACATTGTTTTCTCTAGCAGAACGTCGAGTGGCTCTGTGGACCGCAATAGAATCGAAGGAGGCGAGAGACGGTATGAAGACTGCCCGACGACGAGGCCAAGAGAAAGCGAGAGCCGCTGCCGGGCGAGTTGCACATCGCCGATCGATCTCTGATGAAGTTCAATGGCTGAAGCAGCATCGGACTTGGCTGCTATCGTTTCAAGCTCACTTATGTCTCCCGCACTAAAGCGAGCCCCTGTCAGTTTCATGATGCGGTCGCGGAGTTCGACTGATTCCGCAGCAAGCTGCGTGCGTTGTTCTGCCTGCCAGAGGTCTGTGAAGGCGAGCCGGGCATCGCGGGCAGTATTCACTCCGTTTTGAATCAGACTTTGTGCCAGTTGGTTGAGTGCGGCCTCGGAGACGGCAATACGGCGGGGCCGCTGCAGGAAAACTTCAAGCGGGAAATTAAATAGGAGATCGAATGGCTTGGCCCCGACGGGAAATAATGTGTCGAGGCGGGGATTACGCAACAGGAGTGAGGCGTCTTTGAGATCCGCTTCAGCCAGACCGATTGCGGCGAGGTCAGCCCGAAGCTGAGCATTGTTCCAGATCGCAATGGCCGCTGCATCATCTGAGGAAATAGGCTGGTCGAGCGATAGCCCAGGAGGCAATGGAGTTGGCAGTTGTGCAAGCGGTGCCGGAATCGAGACACCGGTGCGCGCAAGGATTCCAGCCGATGTAGCGGTGGAGTGAGTCATGGGTGCATTGCAACTTGAGAACAACAGAGTCGCCAGCATGACGGAGAAACAGAATCGCATCATGTCTAGTTCAACACATGCAAATTTGAGAATATATAATTAAGCGAGTGAAGATTTACGGGATCTGTTTCTTTTTGATTGCGGCAGAGCTGCCGGTGCATGGGCAGACGAATCGATTTGGGGAGAATCAGGAGTTTCTCAAAAAATATTGCGGGGGCTGCCATTCTGGAAAGGCAAGTGTGGGTGGATTCCAGTTGGAGAAGGTAAAGGATGCAGCGTCGTTCGCAGCGGATACGCATTCGTGGGTGCGGTTGCGGACGCGGCTTGAGAATCATGAGATGCCGCCGAAGGGGGCTCCGGCGCCGAGTCTTGATGCGAGGGAAGGCTTCACAAAGTGGGTCGATGCAGAGTTGAAGCGTGAGGCTTGTTCGCTCGGGATCACGGTGGGCCCGCGGCCATTGCGGCGACTGAATCGCGATGAGTACACCGCGTCAGTGCAGGATTTGCTGGATATCCATCTCGATATCGGCGCTGGATTGCCTGCCGATGGCGCCGGTGGCGAGGGCTTTGACAATGCGGCGGAAACACTTTTTCTTTCGCCACTGCATTCGGAGAAGTACCTCGATACTGCGAAGCTGGCGATGGATTTTGCAGCCAAGGAATACAAGAGCCGGGCCCGGATTTTGATTGCTACGCCTGGGCCGGGTGTGACGCCGGAGATGGCAGCCCGGCGCATCGTGCAGGCGTTTTTGCCACGGGCGTTTCGGAGGCCTGTTGTCGATGCCGAAGTGGCACCTTATCTTGAGCTGTTTCGGGCTTCGAGGGCAAAGGGTGAAGGGTTTGAACCGGCTGTTTTTTATATGCTTCGGGCCGCACTGGTTAGCCCGAATTTCTTGTTTCGTATGGAGCAGGGTGAATACGCATTGGCTTCGCGGCTTTCGTATTTTTTGTGGGGGAGCCTGCCGGATGAGTTGATGTTCGATTTAGCGCGTGACAAGAAACTGAATCGTCCCGAGGTTTTGCGGGCACTTGTCGAC
>CAZZGS010000056.1:0-5536 GCA_964653845.1 uncultured Bryobacter sp. | reverse complement strand
GACGAGGATCTGCGTGGCGACATTCGGTTGCAGCCAGTCTATTTCTTTCGCGAGATGTTGATCCGCAAAGTGAGTGTGCTGGATCTGCTGGACTCGGAGTTTACGATTGGAACTTCGCACCTGGAGAAGCATATGGGCCTCAAGTTTCCGCTGGACCCCGGTCGAAGATCACAGCCGCAATGGGTGAAGTTGCCTGAAGGCAGTAAGCGTGGCGGAATCCTTGGGATGCCGGCGGTGCTGGCCGTGTCATCCTATCCTTACCGGACGAGCCCGGTATTGCGCGGGGCCTTTATTCTGGATGCGATCCTCGGGACGCCACCACCTCCGCCTCCGCCTAATGTGCCGCCTCTGGGTGAAGAGAAGGCTGGCGCGGCACCAAAGAGCGTTCGTGAACGTTTGGCACTACATCGTGCTGATGCGACATGCGCCGGGTGTCATAGCCGGATTGACCCGATGGGCTTTGCCCTGGAGAACTACGATTCGGTGGGCCGTTGGCGGGATGAGGATGGAGGTAAGCCAGTGGATAACTCGGCCGAAATGGCCGACGGCAGGAAGTTTGCGGGGCCGCAGGAGTTGCGAACGGTGCTGATGGAAAAGCGGGATCTGTTTTTGCGGAACCTCACCAACAAGCTTCTTGGCTATGCCCTGGGTCGAGGGCTGACCCTGCGTGATAGTTGCACGGTAGATGCAATTGTCGAAGAAGTGAAGCAAAATAAATATAGCTCTGCGAAATTGATTGAGGCGATTGTATTGAGTGCGCCCTTTCGTGGAGAGCCGGAGGTTGCCAAATGATAAATCGAAGAACCGTATTGCGAGGCGCAGGTGTGGCGCTTGGCTTGCCGTGGCTGGAGGCGATGGCAAATACAGCGACTCCGAAGCCGCCGGTGCGCATGGCAATGCTTTACATGCCCAATGGAGTCAACCCAAATCACTGGACACCCGAGGGTAAGGGCAAGGATTTTCAGCTTTCACAGACAATGCAGCCGTTGGCCAGGTTGAAAGACAAGATTGTTGTTCTCAAGAATCTGTGGAATGAGGGCTCCAAAGGCGGCGATGGTCATTACGTCAAAGAAGCGGCGATCCTGACGTGCGCGACGATCAAGAAGACGCCTGGTGCGGATATCGCCAATGGCGTGTCGGTGGATCAGTTGGCCGCACGACGGATGGGAACACAGACGCCGCTGCCTTCGCTTGAGCTGGGTGTAACGCCGGTTGCAATTGGTGTGGATGCGGTGGTGGGTTATACGCGGATCTATGGGTCGCATATCGCCTGGAGCAGCCCAACGACGCCTCTGGCTCGTGAGTTGAATCCTCGTGCTGTCTATGAGCGCTTGTATCGTGCCTCCACCGGAGCTGGTGCGAATACAGCACAGATGGATCAACTGCTGCTCGACAAGGTGCAGGAAGATGCCAAGCGGTTGCGGACAAAATTGGGTGCAGCCGACCGGCACCGGATGGATGAGTACCTGAGTGTGATGCGGTCGCTTGAGCAAAGAGTGGAACGGAACATTGGCGGAGCACGCAAGGATTGGAAGGCGCGAGTGGCATTGGACCCCAAAGCAGCGCCGCCGGAGCGCCCGAGTGATCATGCCGAACACGTAAAGCTGATGCTCGACATGATTGCCGTTGCCTTTCAGAGCGACACTACGCGGCTGGCCACTTTCATGTTTGGCAATGCGGTGAGCAATGTGAGCTTTCGGTGGCTAGAGGGTGTGAGTGCCGGCCATCACGATGTCTCGCATCACGGCAAGGATTTAGACAAGCTGAAGCAGTATCAGTTGATCAACCAGTGGCATGTGGCCCAGTACGCTTATCTGTTGCAGAGATTACAGGGAATGAAGGAAGGCGAATCGAATGTGCTGGAGAACTCGATGGTTCTCTTTGCCTCGGCTCTGCATGATGGCGATCGTCACGCGCCTCACAATCTGCCCCTGATTCTTGGCGGTGGAGGCGGTGGCCGGGTGATCGGCGGACAGCATCTGGAATACGCAGAAGATTCGCCACTGGCGAACCTGTATGTATCGATGCTGGATGCATTCGGGACGCCGGTGGAGCGTTTTGCCGATAGCACCGGGCCGCTAACTGGATTGATGCATACATGAGGTGGTTCGCTCTCCTGATTGCCGCTAGTGCATTGGGGGCCGACTTCAGTGGGACGTGGATCGGAACACTGGAAGGGCGTAATGGCAATGTTGAGGATCTTGCTTTTCAATTCGTACAGAAGGGCGCAGAACTTACCGGCAAGCAGTATGGCGACTTTGAGAGCACTGCGATCGTAAAGGGGACTATCTCCGGGGACTTGGTGATGTTTGTTCTGGTGAGGCAGGAGCAATCCGGAAACGAGATCAACCAGACGAAGATCCGGTTTTCGGGCCGGATGGTGGGCAGTGAAATCGAATTGACGCGGGAGCGCGAATCGTCGACAAGGTCGGGATCTGGGGCTTCAGCAGCTTTGCGGAACAATCCACGGCAGACATTCCGGTTGAAACGGCTGGTCGGTGGCACCGAGACGCTTTCGTTAAAAGGAAAGTGGATGCTCAGCGAGTTGAGAGGAAAGGCTATGGCGGCGGGTGGACGGATTCCGTATATCGAGTTCCCCGGGCAGGGCGGTCGCGTTCAGGGCTCAGGTGGCTGCAATCGGTTTGGAGGCAGCTTCAAGACTACCGAAGCAACGATGGAGATTGGGCCGCTTGCGGCGACACGGATGGCATGCGTGGGGCCTGCCATGCAACTGGAAGAAGAGTTTCTCGGGGTGCTTGGACTGAAGCTGACTTACAAACTGGAGCATGGCGAATTGACGTTGCGTGAGGGAAACGTAATCGTCATGAAGCTGAAGCGATAGCGATCCATGGCATATAATCACCACAGTTGGATTTAGTCTTTCTGTAAAGGAATTTTTATGCACAAAACAATGTGTGTTTTGCTTTGCTTGTGTATGGCCTCAGTTGCGGCCTTCTCGCAAGCGGTTAATGGAACGCTGGTCGGCACTGTGACCGACAGCTCTGGAGCCATGGTGGCTTCTGGTAAGGTGACGCTCATCGCCACGCAAACGGGTCTCAGCCAACAGGGCGCGACCAATGCGAGCGGCAATTATTCTTTCCCAAATCTTCAGCCTGGTGTGTACAAGGTTGAGGTTGAAGTTGCGGGATTTCGCAAGTCGATCCGGGACGGCATCGACGTATTGGTGAACTCTACGGCTCGAGCCGATTTTGAGTTGCAGCCAGGTCAAGTGTCGGAGTCGATTTCCGTGACGGCGGAAGTGGCGGTATTGCAAACGGACCGCACGGATACCGGTCGTAAGATCGAGACGCGGCAGTTGGCGGATATGCCTCTTGGCTATAACCGCAACTTCCAAAACATGATCAACCTGGTGCCGGGAGCGACGCGCGCCTTCAGGCCCCACTCGGAATTTTTCAACGTACAGGATTCCGTCTCGACCCGCGTTAACGGGCAGAGCCGCCTGGCGAACAACGTGCAGCTCGAAGGTGTTGACAATAACCAGCGAACTGGTTTGCTGACAGCACTGATTCCCCCGATCGAAGCATTGCAGACTGTTGACGTTACGACATCGAACTATGAAGCAGAGCTCGGACGCGCCGGTGGTGCGGTGACCAATGTGAACTTCAAGTCTGGAACAAACGAGATGCACGGGAGTGTTTATGAATTCAACCGGGTCAGCCGGTTGGGTGCACGTCCGTACTTTTCCAACTCGAAACCGGTGACCACGGTGAACAACTTTGGCTTTACGGTTGGCGGCCCGGTGTTCAAGAACAAGCTTTTCTACTTTGGGGACTACCAGGGGATCCGCGATCGTCGCGGCGACTTTCATCAAGGAACGATTCCGACGGCGGCTTTCCGTGGCGGCGACCTGAACTGGTCTGGCGGCACTGACATTTACGACCCGCGCACCGGCGCCGCCGATGGCACGGGCCGAACTCCGTTTCCGAACCGAACTATTCCAGCCAATCGAATCAGCCCGATCGCGACACGCTTGCTGGCTCTGATTCCGAACCCAACCAATGGCGCTATCTTGCAGAACTTTCAAACCTCGACGGTTCGCCTCAAGGACACCAATGGAGGCGACATCAAGGTGGACTGGCAGATTACGAGCAACGACCGTATGAGTATCCGTTACTCGAAGCAAGATTCGAAGCTCTTCGATCCTCCGCTTTATGGACCCAGAGGTGGTGGATTCCGCGACTTTGCGGGGACCGGAATTCAGAAGGCAACCAATGCCGCAGTAAATTACACGCGCGTTTGGAACCCGACTTTGATCACCGAAATTCGCACCGGGATCGCCTACTATCGCAACAACGCACAGAATGAGGACATCAAGTTGAAAACGTCGGAGGAGGTGGGCATTCCGGGAGTGAACGTGAGCGACTTCACAGGGGGTGTATCGAACATCGTAGTCAATGGCTTTTCGAACCCTGTGATCGGGTATTCGGCAAGCCTGCCGTGGGAGCGTGGCGAGACGAATCTGAACTTCATCGTGAACAACACGAAGGTGCTCGGCAACCACACGATCAAGTTTGGCGTGGACTACCGGCGTGGGCGAGACGAGTTGTTACAGAATCAAACTTTCAGCCCTCGCGGACGATTCAATTTCACGGAAGGCACGACGATTTTGGCCTTGCGCAACGCTGCGGGTCAGTTGACCAACGGGTCGACGCAGAGCTTCTCGAATTCGTTTGCCAGCTTTCTTCTCGATCAGCCGAATCAGGCTGGACGAGATCTTCCTCTGATCTTTCCGACCTTCCTGCAGAATCCGATGTTCTCCTACATCCAGGACAACTGGACGGTGACCTCAAAGCTGACCATGAACATCGGTTTGCGGCATGAATTGTGGCCGCCCCCGTTGCCGCGCGTTAAGGCTGGATTCTCGAATTTCAACCCATTCACCAACTCACTTGAAGTAGCTGGAGTTGGCAATGTGCCGCTCAATCTCGGCCGAAAGAACTACAAGACGAATTTCGCGCCGCGTTTTGGCATGGCCTATCGCTACAACGAAAAGACGGTAATTCGTGGCGGATACGGTATCTCCTGGGCACCGTTGCCCGACAACGGTTATGCATTCAACTTTCCGGTACGCGAAAACAATTCGTTCCAGGCGGCGAGCGCATTCACCGTCGCAAGGACGATGCAACAGGGCTTCCCCACATTCGTCCCAACGCCAATCCCCGCGAACGGCATCATTAATCCAGCACCGGCTTCGGTGTTTAACTATGTACGACCCGATGCACGCGAATCTTACATCCAGAGCTGGAATCTGGCGCTGCAGCGCCAGTTGCCATTTCAGTTGGCGCTTGAACTCGCTTACGTAGGCAACAAGGGCACGGGCATCACCGGTGTCCTCAACATGAACGCGGGTTTGCAGATTGGCGCGGGCGCGGCAGGACAGCCGTTCAACACTTTGTTTGGGCGACGCGATGCGATCAACAACATCTTCTTCGGCACGAACTCGAATTACCATTCGCTGCAGACGAAGCTGGATCGCCGCTTCTCGAACGGTTTCGCTTTGACGACTGCTTATACG
>CAZZGS010000055.1:0-13086 GCA_964653845.1 uncultured Bryobacter sp. | reverse complement strand
GCCTTACGGGTCTGCCACCCACACCTGAGGTGGCTGACGAGTTTGCCCAAAACCCGGATCGAGGCAAAGCCGTAGACCGATTGCTCAACTCCCCCCAATACGGCGAACGCTGGGCCAGGCACTGGCTCGACCTTGCCCGATACTCGGACGGCGAACTGGCCGCCAGCACTGACACACCGCTTCCCAACGCCTGGCGCTACCGCGATTGGGTCATCGAATCTTTGAATCGCGACCTCCCCTACAACGTCTTTGCCAAAGCGCAAATCACGGAAACGAAGCAGCAAATGGCCGGCCTTGGCTTTCAGGCGCTGGGTTCCAGCCCAAACGATCAACTGGATGTGACGACAAAGGTGTTTCTTGGTCTCACAGTGGGCTGCGCGCAGTGCCACGATCACAAGTACGATCCGATCCCGACGAAAGACTACTACTCCCTGCTCGGCGTCTTCAAGAGCACGCAGTCGAACCAATACCCGCTCGTTGAGCAAGTGGAAGTCGAGCGCTACAAGGCCAGGAAGAAGAAGGTCGACGACCTCAAAGAAATTCTCAGCGATTACCTCGCCGAGCAGACCAGACAACTCACCGATCTGCTGGCCCGCGATACGGCTAAATACCTGGTCGCTGGCTGGAAGAACAAAGCGGAAGGTCTCGACGAAGAAACTTTCAAGCGCTGGCAGACTTACCTCGCCGACACGAGCAAAGAGCACCCCTACCTGAATGGTTGGTACGCACTGCTAAAGACGCAGCCGAAAGAGGCGCAGGTAAAGGCTGAGGCTGAAAAATATCAGAACTTTGTTCTTGAATTGCTCGATGAGGCCAGGGAAATCGAGGACAAGAACTACGTCGCCTTTGGCGGTCGCAAGGGGCAAAAGAACGAGAATACGCGCCAGTACACCAACATCGTTTCGTTGCCGGTTTTGAAGTTCTATCAGTGGCGCGAACTGGCCTACAAACCTTATGTCACCGACGGATTCAAAGCACCCGGAGGCGTCTATTTCTACGACGCAAAACAGATCGACCGGTTCCTGGGCGGTTTTGCCAAGACCTACGTACAGAAGCTCCGCGCCGAGATTCAGGCAGCCGAATCGGAGCTACCGGCCATGTTTCCCTTCCTGCATTCCGTGAAAGATGCCGGCAAGCCTGCGGACATCAACGTCGCCTTGCGCGGCGACCCGAAGACGCCTGGCGAAATCGCGCCGCGACGCTTTCTGCAGGCTCTCTGCCCGGACGAACCCAAGCTCTTCCTCGAAGGCAGCGGCCGCGCACAACTCGCCGAGGCCATCGTCAACCATCCCCTCACCGCACGCGTGATTGTGAATCGCGTCTGGCAATTCCACTTCGGCAAAGGCATTGTTCGCTCAGCATCCAACTTCGGTCGCATGGGAGAAAGGCCGAGCCACCCCGAGCTTCTGGAGGAAGTTGCCGCCCGCTTTATTGCGAACGGCTGGAGCCTGAAGAAACTCCATCGCGAAATCTTGCTCAGCGATACCTATGCACGCGCCACAGCAGCCAATGTCGATGCCGACCCGGACAACAGACTGCTGGCCCACTTCCCTCTTCAGCATCGCCTCGACATGGAAGTTCTGCGGGACTCAGTGCTGAGTGTAAGCGGCCAGCTTGACTCCAAAGTTGGCGGTGCATCCACCAATATTTCTGACGAAAACAAACGCCGTTCGCTCTATCTCACGGTCAGCCGAACACGCCTTGATCCGGCAATGGCCTTGTTCGACTTCCCGGATGCCAACGGATCCGCCGACGAGCGTGCCATCACTGCCGGCCCATTGCAGGGGCTTTACTGGTTGAACAGCGCCTTCATCACGAAACAGGCCGATGCCCTCGACAAGCGCCTTCAGACAGAAGTTCAGGGCGACGATGCGGCTCGAATTGGGCGCGCCTATAAATTGCTCTACTCGCGTCTGCCAGATGCAGCCGAAATGAAATTGGGCATAGACTATTTATCAAACGCGGGTGCAAACGCATGGGCAAAATATTTGCAGGCTCTGCTGGGCACCAGTGAATTCTCGAGTGTGAATTGACATGTCCCCAAGACGCAAATTTCTCGAAACTCTAGGCGGTGGCTTCGGCCTCAGCGCCTTGCAAGGCATGCTTCAGGCTGACCCGAACCGGCAGCCGCACTTCACGCCAAAGGCCAAGCACGTCATCTTTCTGTTTCTGAATGGCGGCATGTCGCAGGTGGATACTTTCGACCACAAGCCGGCACTTGCCAAGTACGATGGCCAGCCGATGCCTGGACCGAAGATCCGCACGGATCGCGCCAGCGGCACGCTGATGCGTAGCCCCTGGGAATTCAAGCGCCACGGCCAATCGGGCCTTGAAGTGAGTGAGATTTTTCCGCAGATCGCTCAAAGAATCGATGATTTTTGTGTGATCCGCTCGATGCATACCGACAACGGTAACCATGGGCCATCACTCCAATTGATGAACTGCGGGCACCAGCTTCCGGGCCGTCCGTCGATGGGCTCCTGGGTCACTTATGGCCTGGGCACCGACAACAAAAATCTCCCCGGATTTATCGTGCTCTGCCCCGGCTTTCCTGTGCTCGGCTCATCGCTGTGGAGCGCCGGCTACATGCCCTCCAGCTACCAGGGCGTGCATATCCATAACGAAGCCATCGAGCCCGAGAAGCTGATCAGCCACCTGCGCAACGCCCGGTTGAGCGTCGAGGAACAAAAGCAGCAACTCGGTCTCCTCGACCAGTTGAACCGGCACTACATCCAGCGGGTCGGGGACCAGCCGCAACTGGAAGGCGCAGTCCAGTCGATGGAGTCGGCCTTCCGTCTGCAGACAGAAGCTGGCGACCTGTTTGATATCCGCAAGGAATCAGAAAAGGTTCGCGCCCGCTACGATATCTCTGACTTCGGCCGTGGCTGCCTGATGTCGCTACGCCTTGTCGAGAGCGGCGTTCGCATGGTGCAAATTTACTTCGGCAATTTTCAGCCCTGGGATCATCATGACGACATTCGCATCCATGCCAAACTCGCACGTCAGGCTGACGGACCCATCGCGGCGCTGGTAGACGACCTCAAGGCTCGCGGACTCTTTGACGAAACGCTGATCGTGATCGCGGGAGAATTCGGCCGGACTCCGATGATCCAGAATTCCGGCCTTGAGAAACTCGGCTGCGGCCGTGATCACAATCCTCCTGCGTTTAGCGTGCTCCTGGCCGGCGGAGGCATCAAGGGTGGCCTGGCTTATGGTGCAACCGACGATTTCGGATTCAAAGCGGTGGAGAACAAGGTTCACGTCCACGACCTCCACGCTACCATCCTTCACCAACTTGGCTTTGATCACACGAAACTGACTTACCGCTATGCTGGCCGCGACTTCAGGCTCACTGACGTGCATGGCGAAGTCGTCAAAGCTGTCATCGCCTAGAGAAGCTTTGGTCTGATCCTGTACGATGCAACGATTTGAAGACAAAGGCGGCCAGCGTGCTTCCATCTTCGGAATGACCCAAGTCACAGTAATCGTGGTAGGGGATCAAGCGAATGAAGAGGATAGTGGAGCGGGAGACCGGGTTCGAACCGGCGACGTACAGCTTGGGAATACACACCTCGTTCGCAAATAAAGAACACATGCGACCATCGCGGCCAACCTGACCACCTAGAACCATAGCGAAAAGCGAAATCCAGCCTTAACGCAGTAATCGCAGTAACGAGGCCGGTGCTGTAAACCTCTTCCCTATAATCATGGCAATTTGATCCCTCGCGCAAACGAAATTGTGTGAGGTGAGGCGATGTTGGCCAAGGCAGGAGACGTTTTGCGGGAGGGCTATGGAGATCTGTTGATTTCCCGGCACCGGCTGAAGCGGGCCGAGGGGATCGCGCTGGTTCGCGCCAAACGGGAAGAGGGCAAGCAGTCATTGTCCTTTGCATCGCGACCGTTCATCCTTTGTGGGTTGCCGGTCCGGGGGCCGCCCAAAGACCAACTCCTCTTCGACCGCCGGAATGGCAATTTTCATCTGCAGATTACCGGCCATCCACAGTTTGGGCTTCCGTTTGGGCAAGACCGGCTGGTTCTCATCTTTCTTGCCACCCTGGCGGTCCGACAGAAGAGCCAGGTGGTCCGTTTTCGATCTGCCGCCGAGATGCTGGATACGTTTGGGATGGGCAAGGGTGGTAAGGGGTATCGCCGCATCGTAGCGGCCTTTGAAAGGATCTTCGGTGCAACTATGTTTTTCATCACTGAGACCAACCGCTCCGCGTCCTCGCTTCTGCATCGAAGCCGCTTCCATTTCATGCGTGAAGCGGAGATCTGGTACAGCCGTTCGTCCGCCGTGCCGCATGGCGAGAATTCAATCACGTCAAGCGATGAGTTCTTTGCCGAGATTTCCCGGCATCCAGTTCCAACAGATCTCGAAGCGGTGAAAACCCTGGCTGCGGCACCTGCCTTGCTCGATTTGTTCCTGTGGCTCGGCTACCGCTGCTTTGTTGCAAAAGCCGTGGAGGCGATTCCGTTGTTCGGTCCATCCGGACTCGCGCAGCAGCTCGGTTGTATCGAATAGTCTCGTCCCAGCCGTTTCCGCGTCATGCTGGAACAGTGGCTGCGAACAATTCGAAGCCTATGGCCCGAGTGCCCGGCGCGGCGAAAAAGGATGCTGAACGACATGAAGACAGCCACAGGATGGGTATACGCCGCGATTCAAGAGATCGCTCGGGAGTCCCCGAATGCTTGAGGTGGCTCGACTGAGCACAGTGGATCGCAACGACCTCTTCTGGGAAGCGGTCGCAAGAATAAGTGTTCGGCCGTTCATCGTCGAAAACGATTACCGGATCGGCTTCACGCTCTAACTGCTTTTCACCGCACCGCAATTCGAGAATCATCTCATATTCAAAGGTGGCACTTCCCTTTCGAAGGCTTACAAACTGATCGCGCGATTCCCTGATGACATCGATCTCGTTCTCGATTGGCCGCTGCTTGGATGCGGGATGGATCTGGACGTGACTGAAGGCCGAAACTTGTCCAAGCCGCAGCAGGACAAGCCCAACAAAGAGGCACATCGGCGTGCCAAAGAGTTCATTCACGATCAGGTATGCCCCGCACTGCGAACGCTATTCGTACAGAACTCAGGCAGCCTCAATGCCACAACAAATGCCGAGGATCCACAATTGGTAAGTATCCACTTTCCATGCGCATTCTTCGGGCAATAAATCCGGCCATAAGTGCGGCTCGAATTCGAACCGCTCGCTTCCTGTGTGCCTTCAGCCTTGCGCCCCATTCACCAATTTGCTGGGTCCAGCCAAGTAGACATACATCTAACTGCAAAGCGTGCTCGAAGTCTCCAGCCGCTTTGCCGTCGGCTGATTGATCTCCCATCGCATGAGCGCCTGGCTAGCCGAGCAACTCTTTTAAAATACCTGCTACAGGCAGCGCACTTAGCCCCCAATACAGTTCACTTAGAACATTTTGGTGCTCTTCTGTTTTGGGGCGGGAGGCCCCACGAATGGCCCGTACCGTCGCATCATTGCCGGCCGGGAAGGCCAAGAGTCTGTTGGCCAGCCCAAGGTCTAGCTCTCGCTTTAACTCGCGCTGTTTTTTTGTATTGATCACAGACACAGCAATGAGCCAAATCACAAATAGAGTTGTGAAGGGGAACATGCGCGTGAGAGGAGTACCTGAGCCAATCGCAATCGTCGTGAGGGCCAGCAGAATCCCAGCAATAGAGAGAATGACCGGCCCGATCGACCATTGAAGTAATCGTCGCGAGAGGTAGCTTCGGCCTTCGATGGCCTGCCGGTAGAACTGAAGCCCTGTGCGGTTAGCCGCGTCTCCGGGGCGGATGGTTGGCCAGATATGGCAATGCAGCAGATATTGTTCGACCAAGGCCCAGGTGATCGCGATTGCAAAGATGAGCCGTAGGCCGATTTCTTCGACGCCAAAGGGCTACGGTTGATAGGACGACGACAAAGCAGGCGATGGCGGTATTAGCCAGGACTTGCTGACGAGTCTGAGCTTGAAGCTGGCTTGCTTTGAGACGAATCGTTTCGAGGGTCATTTTGGGTTGCTCCCTGGATTGCTCTTTGGGTTGGGTTTGCCAGATTTTTCTGGGGTCTTGGGACGGGAGATTATGCGGCATCGCTTCCTCCTTGGCGGAATTTGCGCGCGAGTAGATGCTTGATACGGTGGATTCTCATCGCAACCGCTGCTGGCGGCAAGCCTGTAATTTCGCCAATCGAGACAGCGTCCATGTCTTCGAGATAAGAGATGATTACTTGCCGGTCAAGCGGCTTGAGTTGCTCGATCCATCCGGCGAGGCGATCAAGATCGATGCGCTGGTCTAGCGGGGTAACTGAATCAGGAAGCGAATCCAGTTCTTCGAGGCTGAGAAAACTCGAGAGGCTGCGCTTGGCGCTGAGGACGTGCAAGACTGCTACGTGGTGGGCGACCCGATAGATTCACGTACGCAAGGAGCAGCGCGCATCGTAAGCAGTGAAGCTCCTCCAGATTTGGAAATGGATCTCCTGCACCAGATCGCGGCGCTTGTCGGGATCCAATTCATAAGCGCGAGCCAGACGCTGCAGGGCGGGCCCGAATTGGTCCGCTGCTTCCCTGTAGAGATCGTCCTGGCTGGCTCCCACACTCGAGGTAGTCGTTGGAAAATGCGTTTTCTGACGAATTCTTTTACATTTAGCCGAGCAGACTGGCGAGCTTTGAACCGGGCACGATGATGGTTTCGTTGCGTTCGGGGCCGTTTGAGACACAGCCCACTTCGACTCCGGTTTTCGATTCGAGGAAGTTCAAGTAGTCCATGGCTTTCGATGGAATCTGGTCGAGCGATGTGATGCCCTTGGTTGGGGTCTTCCAGCCGGGAAGGACTTCGTAGATCGGGACTATGCGGGCCACTTCTTCATTGGTGGCAGGCATGTCGGTGACGGCTTTGCCATCGACTTCGTAGCCGACGCAGACCGGAATCTCGTCCAGATCGTCGAGTACATCGAGCTTGGTGATGATCATGCTGTCAAAGCCGTTGATGTCGGCGGTGTAGCGCAGGAGCGGCACGTCAAACCAGCCACAGCGGCGAGGGCGTCCGGTGACGCTGCCAAATTCGTTGCCAGCCTTGCGAATGCGGTCTCCGGCTTCGCCCGGGATCTCGCTGGGGAAGGGGCCTGCGCCGACGCGTGTGATGTAGGCCTTGGATACGCCAATGATGCCGTTGATGCGCGTGGGGGCCACGCCTGCGCCCGTGCATGCGCCACCAGCACTCGCGTTGGAAGAAGTGACAAAGGGGTAGGTGCCGTGGTCGATATCGAGCATCGTGCCCTGGGCACCTTCAAAGAGAACATTCTGACCCGCTTTGATCGCGGCATTAATGTAGCTCGATGTGTCTCGAACGAGGGGGCGAAGCTTCTCGGTGAACTGGAGGTATTGGGCGAAGATCGCGTTGAAGTCGATTGTCTCTGAGACCTTGAAGGCTGTGGCCAAGGTCATCTTGTCCTCGGCGAGCATGCGGTATAGATGTTCGAAGCCTTGCGGGGAGACCAGATCTGCCATGCGGATGCCGCGACGGCCGATCTTGTCTTCGTAGCAGGGCCCAATACCGCGGGCGGTGGTACCAATGGCAACACGGTCTTCACGGGATTCGCTGACCTTCTCAACCATGCGGTGGAAGGGGAAAATTATGTGGGCCCGGTTGGAGATTACTAGTTGGGAGCGGACATTGATGCCGGCTTTCTCAAGCGATTCGATCTCTTGCATCAGCGCGCCCGGGTCGATTACGACGCCGTTTCCGATCACGGCTTTGACGCCGGGACGGAGGATTCCGCTCGGGATCAGCTTGAGAACGAACTTCGTTTCGCCAATGTAGACGGTGTGTCCAGCGTTGTGCCCTCCCTGGTAGCGCACTACCATATCGAAGCGTTCACTGAAGAGATCGACGATTTTGCCTTTGCCTTCATCGCCCCATTGGGCACCGAGCACGATTAGATTTGCCATGTAGGATTGTCCAAATCTTTGATTCTATCGCGTACACTGGAGGTTTAATCACTTCAAATGAAGTTACATGAGCTTTTCGTCGCCCTGGGAGAGGATTCTTTCCGGTCCCAGCTACGCGGCATATCCATCGGCACGCTTCGTACGTATCAGATTTATGATCGCGTAAAGACCCGTTGTCACCTTGCAAAATTGAATACCGAAAACTTGCGCACCGCCAGCGGTCGCTTGTGGGAAAGGATCAAAGGTGGCGAGGAGGATCTCGCGCTGGAGCTCTCACAGGCCGTGCTGATTTCGCAGATGAAGCTGATCATTGAAGTGCTGAACTTCTTTGAGATTCCGCACGAGGATGGCTTCTTTGCCAAGGACACAGACCCGAAGGCTTACCTGCCGGAAGGCTGGCAGCAGAAGGCATTTGATCATTTCAAGACGGTACATCCACCCGCGCTCGTGATCTTTTATCTAAATCACCTGGCACACGAGATGGATGAGAACCACCCGGTGTTTCAGCCCGCGTTATGATCGCCGAAGTCGAAGCTTTGGCCGAGGGAGCGCTTTCGCGTATCCACGCAGCAGTGAACCTAGACGAACTGGAAGCAGTGCGTGTAGAGGTATTGGGCCGCAAGGGCAGCCTGGCTGAGTTTGGCAAGCGCATGGGCAAGCTGAGCGCTGAAGAGCGTGTTGCGGCGGGCAAAGCGTTGAACGGGGCCAAGACTTCGCTTGAGGCCGCATTTGAACTGAAGAAAACTGCCTTTGAAAGCGCTGCGCTCGATACGCGTCTTGCCGGTGAGTGGCTCGATCTGACGATTCCGCCCCAGGGTATTGTGCCTGGCAGTCTGCATCCGCTAACGCAGATTCAGAACGAAATCGAATCGTTGTTCTTCTCGATGGGCTTTACGATTCTTGACGGGCCCGAAGTTGAGACTGAGTTTTATAACTTTGATGCGCTGAACATTCCGCCGGATCATCCCGCTCGCGACATGCAGGATACGTTCTGGCTTGAGGGTGGGCATTTGTTGCGCACACATACTTCACCAGTGCAGATTCGCGGTATGCAACGGCTGGGTCCGCCATTGCGGATGATTGCGCCGGGCCGTGTGTTCCGTAATGAAGAAGTTGACCCTTCGCACGAACATACCTTCTATCAACTGGAAGGCATGATGGTGGATCGCGATGTTTCGATCGCGAATCTTCTGTACTTCATGAAGACGCTGCTGAGCGGAATCTTCAAGCGTGAAGCAAAAGTGCGGCTGCGGCCGGGCTTCTTTCCCTTCGTTGAACCTGGCTTCGAGCTCGATATCCAGTGCATGGTGTGTGGAGGCGAAGGCTGCCCGGTTTGTAAGCATTCCGGCTGGGTGGAGCTGTTGCCCTGTGGGCTTGTGCATCCGAATGTGCTGCGCTCGGGCGGTATCAATCCCGACGAGTATGGCGGCTTTGCCTTTGGGCTTGGCCTGACGCGTCTGGTAATGATGCGCTATTTGATTGATGACATCCGCTGGTTGCAATCGGGCGACCTGCGTTTCTTGAAACAGTTTTAGGAGCCCCCATTGAAGTTCTCCTACCAATGGCTATCGGAGCTGGTCGAAGATCTCGACATTGACGCGAAAGAAGTTTCGCGCCGCATCACTTTGCATACAGCGGAGAGTGAGGGCGTTGAGGTTCATGGCGCATTATTGACGGGCGCTTGCCCGGCAACGGTGTTGAGTGTCGAGGCGATTCCCAATTCGCATAATGTGAAGGCAGAAGTCGAGACGGAGCTTTACGGCAAGAAGACGCTTGCGTGTGGAGCGCCCAATTGCCGCGCCGGCTTGCGTACGGTTTATGTGCCGCTGGGTGTGAAGCGTGTGAGTGGTGTTGAGAGTGACGGCATGCTGGCGAGTGCTGCCGAACTTGGCATCAACGGGGATCACGACGGGATCATCGAGCTTGAGGGCGAACTGGGTCTTGAGGCTGATTCGATTATCGAGATCGACAACAAGAGCCTGACACACCGGCCTGATTTGTGGGGCCATTACGGGATGGCACGAGAGCTGGCAGCTATCCTGGACAAGCCGCTAGTGGATCCGGTGAGCATGGAGCTGTTGCCTGTTGGTGCCTCTGTGCAACCCGTGGTGATTGAAGAGTTTGGGCTTTGCCCTCGGTATTCTGCGCAGGTTTTTGAAGGCGTGACGGTTGGGGAATCGCCCTGGTGGTTGCAATATCGACTGGGCAGCATTGGGCTGAATTCGATCAACAACATTGTCGATGTGACGAACTGGGTGCTGGCGGAATTGCCGCAGCCAACGCATGCCTTTGACGCGGACAAGATTCAGGGCAAGATCATTGTGCGACGTGCATCACAAGGCGAGCGATTGCTTGCCCTTAACGGCGAAGAGTATGAGTTGACCACCGAGGATCTGGTGATTGCCGATGAGGCTGGGGCGATGGCGATTGCTGGTGTGATCGGCGGCAAGGCCTCGGCGATAGGGCCGGATACGAAGCGGATTGTGTTTGAGAGTGCGAACTTTAATGCGAGCGCGGTTCGCAAGACGAGCTCGCGGTTGAAGCTGCGCACGGATGCATCGATGCGCTTTGAGAAGGCGCAAGATCCGCATAACACGTTGCGGGCGATTGCGCGTGCTGCGGAATTGCTTGAGATGGTTTGCCCTGGCATAGTGGCTGTGGGCGGGCCTACGGACGTCAGTGCGTTATTGAAGCCGATGCCGGTGATTCACCTTTCCCTGCCCTGGCTCTATCGCAAGCTGGGCCGCGAGTTGCCGAAGTTGCAGGTGATCGGGATTCTGGAGCGGTTGGCCTTTGGAGTTGTCGATCTGGGTGAAGCGCTTGAGGCGCTTGAGGTGACAGTGCCGAGTTGGCGTGCGACCAAAGACGTTTCGATTCCCGATGATCTGGTGGAAGAGATTGGCCGCACGGTTGGTTACGCGACGATTGATCCTGTTGCGCCGGCGATGCCTGTCGTGCCTCCGCCAGTCAATGAAGAACGGCGCTTCTACAATCAACTGCGCATTATGGCCACGCAGCAGGGTTTTCATGAGGTCTACAACTATTCGTTCTTGAGCGAGGCTCAGGCGGCGAAGTTAGGTGTACCGATTGAGGCTCACATCAAGGTGTTGAACCCGATTGCTTCAGACCAGAGCCTGATGCGGACGACGTTGTTGCACGGGGTGCTCAAGAACTTCGAAGACAATCTGAAGAACTTCAATCAGTTCCGTTTCTTTGAGATTGGCAAGGAGATCCACAAGCAGGCTGAAGGCTTGCCGAAGGAAGTGGCTCATCTTGCGGCGGGCTTCTATTCGTCTGGTGGAGATGGGGCTGATGGGTTGCGGGAGTTGGAGAGATTGGCGCGTGCTTTTGCACCGACGATGCGCTTTCAGCCGGCGGCTGAAGCACGTGCGTTTGAACATCCGTTGCGCTCGGTAGAGCTTTACCTCGACACGATGTTGCTGGGCCGGATCTTTGAGTTTCATCCGAATTGGATGGAGGGGCGGGCGGCAGTGCTGGATCTGAATCTGGGTCCGCTGGCTTGTATGCTGGCGGGGATACCGAAGAAGTATCAACCGATTCGACGTTTCCCGTCGAGCGAGTTTGACTTGAGTGTGCTGACGCCGGCGCGGACATTTAGCAGTGTTGTGGAGCAGGCCTTGCGCAGCTCGGCGACGGGTGCGGTGGAGCAGATCCAATTCGTACGCGAGTTCACCTTGCCGGATGGCCAGCGAAGTTTGTCCTTCCGGGTGACGGTGGCGCAGCAGGAGCGGACGCTGACCCAAGACGAGATTACGGCTGAACGTGACGGGATGATTGCGGCGATTCGTGGCGCTGGGTTTGAACTGCGCTAGCTGCTAAATTTCAAAGCATCGCTATCAGTTTCTGAACCAGCTCGTATGCCTGGCGGGCATAACGAGCCGCCTCATCTGAATCGGACGCACTGTGAAAAATGGCCAATTGTTGCGGCCCATAGTGATCCACAGTCTTGAACTTTTTACTCAAGATGACCACGGCTTGATCGATAAGCGTTGCTCCTCGACGCACTTTCCAATCGTTTCCAAGTGCGGAAATACCGCCCGGATAGGCGGCAAGGCAGTAGCAGAGATCATAGACATCTTTAGGCTTGTCGCGTCCTCCGATGGCATGAGCTTTCATGATCATAAAGTCAGAAAGAGAAGAGACAAGAAGCTTAACGCTATTCTCGGCACCAGATATCATTCGCCCATGAATCTCCGTATTTACGGGAGATTCAAAGGCCGCAGCGCAAGCTGGAAACTGCAGGACCCGGAAATCGTCTACCAGCTTCGGATTGTTTTTCTTCAGTTTAACTTCAGAAGATGCCAGAAACTCAAGCTCTACAATTACAGGTGTTTCGTCGTCTACCTCTACAGATGTCACAAGCTGGAATGCTTTGCCGCCAATTCGATATCGACCTGTTCCGAGTAGGACATGGAGTAGTTCGGCATAGCGGCCATCATTCAGCTTCCGGGCATCGAGAGCGATGTCTACGTCGATGCTTCCGATATGCCGAGACTCCTCATCTGGAATCAAAAGATCTGGAACCCATCCGCCAATAATCACCATGCAGTCGTGAAACGCGGCAAGCACTTGGCCAATGTCCATCAGTACGCGATGAGCTGCGCGCACTTGTCTGTCTTCATAGTCGACTTGGCGTCTTGGCTCAGAGTTCACTTGCTGTTCCTGCCCAAGCCGGTTTTAGCCGCCGCTCAAGAATGGCCTCGGCGGCTTCTTCGCCGCGACCGCCAGAGTTTGTGAGGTCGATGTAGGTTTGAACAGGATTTGTGCAAGCCAATCGTTTCTCACTCAGTTCCATTCCATAAAAGACGCCCGAGTCCTTTGGAATCAACACTACCAAGTTCTCACCTGAATCGACCTCCTTGGCCTCAATGGTCTCCTTGAGTTTTTCCTCCATATCGGCGGCTACGTAAAGCCAAGTCCTGGGTTGCCGTACATGCGGCGCTTGCCAGTCCGCCGCCGAGAAGGCGCTATAGGCGAGGTCACCTGAGGCAATCGTTCCGAGAGTGCGTAACCTGTCGTAAAGAATTTGACTTGGCAAGAGAGTGAAGTAGCGACGACGAGATGAGCGGTCGAATCTATATTTTTGCCTCCAAAATTGCAGAAGTCCTTCGTAGT
>CAZZGS010000054.1:0-13217 GCA_964653845.1 uncultured Bryobacter sp. | reverse complement strand
GCTCTGCTGGATATCTATCCTCTGCGCGGTGACTACAGTTGCCTTGCTCGCCATGGAAGGATTTCTTCAACCTGAGTTTGGAATTGCTTTCCATTTGGCTTCAATCCGATGGACGATAGCAGGCATTCTTGCGCTCACAGGCGCGTTCATTTCTATTCAGAAATTCGCTTTGGTGCGCAAGGAATCCCTGCTTGATTTGGGAATTGTGTTTCAGGTTGCAATTGCCTTCTCCATTGCTATGTTTGAAACAACATTCAACTGGAATCCGAATGTGCCGGTACTCGGTCATAGTGGAGTGGCGATTTGGCTTGCTCTCTGTGGTCTTCTGTTGCCGAATGCCCCACTGAAGTCGGCTATAGCCGCTGTTTTGAGTGCGCTTGCATGGCCGGCAGCCTATGCACTGAATCTAAACCTGCACGGCTTTACTCCTTTGCCTTGGAATCGATTACTGATCTGGGTTGGCCCGTTATTGTTGGTCGCCGTCTGGATGTACGTCTTGAATACTCGAATGTTTGCAATGCAATGGAAACAGATGAAGGCAGAGGAACTTGGCAGTTACCGTTTGGATTATTTGATTGGCAAAGGCGGAATGGGTGAGGTATGGCGGGCGCGACACACGATGCTGGCCAGAGATGCGGCTGTCAAGTTGATTCGTGGAGATGTGCTTGCAGGCGCATCTGGACGGCAAGAGGCGATGATTCGTCAGCGATTTGAACGCGAGGCCAAGGCCACTGCAAGTTTGAGGAGCCCCCATACGGTTGCACTGTATGATTTCGGACGGACCGCAGATAATACTTTTTACTATGTGATGGAACTGCTCGATGGTATCGATCTGCAAACCATGGTCGATCAATACGGGCCGATGCATGCCGGACGTGTTGCCAAGCTCATGCTGGGTATTGCTGCTTCCCTCAATGAAGCGCATAAAGCAGGAATGATTCATCGGGATATCAAGCCCAAAAATCTCGTCTTGGCCAAGCTCGGGTTGGAGTATGACTTCGTGAAGGTTCTGGACTTTGGGCTGGTGAAATCTAAGTTACTGGAGGAAGACTCGAAGCTGATGACGATGGAAGGCTCTGCCACGGGAACACCGGCGTACATGCCGCCCGAAATTGCGATGGGGAGCACGAATGTAGACGGAAGAGCGGACCTCTATTCGCTCGGATGTGTCGCCTACTTCCTGCTTACTGGCAAGTTGGTGTTTGATGAGCCAACTCATACTGCTATGGCGCTCGCGCATGTGCAGAAGCAGCCAGTGAGCCCGAGTGAGTTGGGCTTCAAAGTTCCTGCCGGGCTTGAGGCGATTGTGATGAATTTGCTGTCGAAAGACCCAGACGACCGCATTGCGAGCGCTGAAGATTTACACCGGCAGATTCGCAATCTCAAGGATCTGCCGAAATGGTGCGAGGACGCAGCCAAGCAATGGTGGCTCTATAATTTGCCTGAAGCCAACCCATCGGCAAAGGTATCTGTTGAAGACGAAATGCCCACTTCTGCTGTAGCGGCTAGCCTCTAGCTAGCAAACTTCTGGGGGACAGGCCCCAGGGTGCAATCATGCCGGCTGTATTGGACAGCGGCAGTACACAGTCATCCAGTTGGATGCCCAGACGATTGGCCATGAAGACTCTTCGATCCTCGATCCGCTTCCATGCATTTGGAAAGCGTTGAGCGATTTCTTTTCTCAACGCTGCGTCGGCGATCGCATAGCCATCTTCCATTCGCGTCGAGAAGTAAACCGGGTTACCTGGAATGATGTCTGACTGCAGGATCATGCCTGACCTGAGCTTGACCTTCGATCCAGGGAAGAAGGATGAACTTGGCCATTCGTCGTAGCCGATGTGATGGCCTGGATTCAATTCAACATGAAAGATCTGGTGAGGCAGTTGTTCGAGCGTGCGATCGTGGATTTGGCCGCAATCGGCGCCAGGTATGAGCGATTCGAGCCAACGAGTGGCTGCCAGAAAATAGGGGCCAACAAAGGCCTCAAGGTAGTCCTGAGCTGGTGTTGGTAGATCGCGATTGTCGCGGGCGATCCAATTTGCGCGGCAAACGTTTGAACCCCAATAGGCAACGTTGGCAGACCATGTGTGGCCAATCTCAATCAGATTGCCTGACGCACTGGCCAGACTGATGCGATTAGGACCGGTTTTGCAGGTCATGTGGCAACTGAGTGGGGATCCATCGTAGTGGACGGCTTCGGCCATCAACTGATGGTCGGTAATACCGGGACGCAAGGCAAAATGCATGCGCCGGATTGCTTCAGAGGCCTTTACATTGTTGATCTCAAAAATAGCAATGTCTTCTGCGGAAAGCGTGGATCTCAGACCTGTGTCTGAATCCACGAGCCAGGCAGATTGGTTGGTGCAATTCTTCCAGCCGGCGATTTCTCGCGCCGCATCCACGATGTAGGAAGGGATGTCGCTCTGGGTTGGGCTGGTATAGGTTTTGGACCCAATGAGTGCAACCCGGGATGTCTCAGTACAGCCTTCTTCCTGAAGGATGTCCGTTAGCGTTCGCGGCGTAGTGCGGGTTTGGTCTTCGAGTGAGAATTGCCGAAAAAGTTCCATGCGCAATTCACCGCTTCGCCAGAGTGGACTGATTGGCAAATAGGACTGACACTCATTTCCAACCAGAATGAGCGGCTTGGGATTGGCCGAAACAATGAGAAGTGTTTCTTCAAATCTGGGATCGAAGTTGGTGAAGTAGTGGAGGTTTGCGAAGTGTTCGCGGTCGGCATAGATTAGTGCGATGTCGATGGAATCTTGAGCCATTCTGGTGCGAAGGCTGGCTATACGATTGCGAAAGGTCTCTGCAGGTAGAGTCGGCGGAGCTTCCAGTTCTGGTGTAGTGGGCCAGTCGAGTTCGATCAAACGAAAACTATTCATTCGGACTTTGATTTTAGCGAACCAAAAGCTCTGCTCAACCGTATAGTTTCCATATGCGAAATTTCCAGTTTGCGCTGAGGACCTTGGCAAAGAGCCCGATTGTCTCGATCGTTGCTATTTTGTCTCTTGCGCTGGGAATTGGAGCCAACACGGCCATCTTTTCGCTCTTTGAGCAAACTCTGCTCAGGAAACTACCTGCGGCTGCTCCAGAAGAGTTGGTGAATATTTCAGCCAACGGCCCGCGCAGCGGGAGCAATTCGACGAACAGTGCAGGCAACCAGCAGTCCATCTTCAGCTACCCAATGTTTCGTGACTTGGAGAAGACCCAGACAGTGTTTGCAGGAATTGCCGCCCACCGAAGCTTCGGTGCCAATCTTGCTTACCAAGGCCAGACCAGCAGTGCTAGTGGAATGTTTGTATCAGGATCCTATTTTCCAATCCTGGGTCTAAAGCCTGCCATTGGCCGTCTGTTCACCCTCGACGATGACAGAAATATCGGAGCCCATCCACTAACCGTGTTGTCACACTCCTACTGGAAAGAGAAGTTCAACGAGAACCCGGATGTCCTTGGGAAATCGATGGTGATCAACGGATCGGCGATGACGATTTTGGGTGTTGGGCCGGTTGGTTTTCAGGGAACCACTTTAGGTTCTCCAGCATCGGTTTTTGTTCCGATCAGTATGCGAGAGGCTTTGACTCCCGGTTGGAAGGGTCTGTCTGAGCGTAAAAGCTATTGGGCCTATTTGTTTGCACGGTGCAAGCCGGGAATAAGTATTGAGCAGGCACAAGCCGCGATCCACGGGACATACATCGGGGTCATCGGCAGCGTCGAACTGCAATTGCAAAAGGGCATGAGCGATCGCACGAAGAAACAGTTTCTGGAGCAAAAAATGACGCTTAGCCCCGGAGAAAAAGGGCAAAGTGGCTTCTTCAACACCGGCAGAGCTCCCATGGTGATTCTAATGTCTATCGCCGCTTTTGTTTTGTTGATTGCGTGCGCCAATATTGCGAATCTCCTGTTGGCCCGATCAGCGAATCGTGCCAAAGAATTTTCGATCCGATTGTCCCTTGGTGCCAGCCGGGCCCAGGTAATGACTCAGTTGCTGATCGAATCGTTGGTATTGGCCCTGTTGGCTGGCATTGCAGGCGTATTCGTTGCCTACGCAACAGGGATGGCCATCCTTACTTTTCTACCGAGTGGATCGGACAAGATCTTTGAGCCTGGAGTGAGGCCCGTCACAGTTGCTTTCTCGCTAGCACTATCTTTGTTCGCCGGTTTTCTATTTGGACTATTCCCCGCCGTCCATGCGACCAAGATGGACCTTGCAACGGCGATGAAAGATCAGGCTGGTAATGTGTCTTCCACTACTGCGGCTTCGAGATTCAGGCGAACTCTTGTGACGGCCCAGATCGGCCTATCGCTGCTGCTTCTGATTTCCGCTGGGATGTTCCTCAAGAGTCTGGTAAACATTCTAAAAGTGGACGTTGGGGTTCGCACTGAAAACGTGATCGTGTTCGGGTTGTCACCCGAGTTGAATCGCTACTCGCCAGAGCGTTCTCGTGCCTTATTTGAGCAGTTGGAAGCAAAGGCAAATGCCCTTGCCGGTGTGCAGTCGGCCGGTGTTTCAATGGTCCAGTTGATCGCTGGTAACAACTACGGAAGTAATGTGAAGGTGGATGGATTTGAAACGGGGCCAGATACAGACACTCATTCGATGTTCAACGAGGTGAGTCCCGGCTTTCTAAAGATGATGAACGTTCCTTTGATCAAGGGTCGCGAGTTTGAGGCTAGAGATAGCCTCAATTCGCCTAAGGTTGCGGTCGTGAATGAAGCTTTTGAGCGGAAATTCGGGAACGGCAAAAGTTTGCTTGGGCGAAGAATGCAGCAAGGTGGCGACGGCAAAAATGATATCGAAATTGTTGGCGTTGCCAGGGATGTGAAGTATAGCGAAGTGAAGGACGCCATTCCTGCATTGTTCTATAAGCCCTACCGGCAGGATGCAACGCTAGGGTCGGCAAGTGTCTATGTCGCGACAGCTATCCCGGTAGATCAGGTCTTGCCAGCTTTGCGACGGCTGGTCTCCGAGCTTGACCCGAACCTCCCGTTGGAAGATGTCAAGACAATGGAAGGTCAGGTCAGGGAGAACATCGGGTTGGATCGCATGATTTCAACTCTGGCCGGCGCATTTGCCGGCTTGGCGACTATTCTGGCCGCCGTTGGTCTCTACGGCGTACTTGCCTTTACCGTCGCTCGCCGCACCCGTGAGATCGGGATTCGTCTGGCGGTTGGAGCGGATGCGGTGAATATCAGAAATATGGTGATAACGGAAGTAGCCTGGATGGTCGGCATTGGTATTGTGCTTGGCTTGCCCGCCGCATACGCGTTAACTCAATATGCCGAGTCGCTGCTATTCGAGATCAAGGGCAACGATTGGACAGTGTTTTTCGCGGGAGTCGTTCTGATCTGCACAGTCTCATTTCTGGCGGGCTATTTACCGGCCAGAAGAGCGATGCAGATCGAGCCGCTGGAAGCATTGCGCTATGAATAGTACCGATGGGTATTGATGAGCTGATCACTCTTGATGGATTGAAACGGTATTGCTTCGAGGGCAAAGACCTCCTCCTGCATGAAGATCATCGCTGGGTCTTGCCATTGGTTGCAGAAGCGCAGGAAAAAGGCTTATTGCCAAGGCCGGTGCGGGTTGTGCTCTTTGACAGGCACACAGATTCCGCTGAGCCCGGAGTGCTCAGTGGAGACCTAAGCGTTGCGGGTGTGATCGACACTTGCAAACACGAATTAAGTCATCACGATGACGACTGGATCGTGGCCGGTATCCGTATGGGTTTGCTTGCCGATGTTTTCATTTTTGGCGTCGATGACCGTATGGGCGACCTGCCAAAAGCCGTTGGCGAATTTGGGATCTTTGGGCGATACGAGATGCCCGGCAAGCTTGGGGAAGTAGGCGTCAGGGCTCGCGAAGTATTGGATTGGACAGCATCCCCCATCTTGCTTGATATCGATCTGGATTGCTTCGCCTACGCATATCGAGATCGGGTGATGGCTTGGGATGAGAGCGTGTTTGAGAGTGAATTTGGGCCCAGTCTCCAAACGTTTCAGGCTTTCATCCAGCGGGCAGGCTTAATCACCGTTTGCCGCGAGGCTGGTTGCTGTGGAGGAGAAGACAATGCGGACCAAATCTGGCGGCTCTTTGCAGCGCGGCTTCTGGGTTTGGAGACTTGACAGCATCTGCCTGAATCGCATAACTTGATACCCATGACCTCGAACAAAAGGCGGCGCCTACTGGCTCTCTGCGCAAGCTTTGGATTGGCCTCCTGTGCGAAGAAAGAAAGTGCTGCTCCCAAAAGCCCAGGGGCCGGATTGTCGATGCGTCCCTATGGAGATCGCAGTCCTTTTGAGAAGACATTAAGGGGAGCCAGAGAATCTACCAAGTCGATTGGCGTGGGCTCAAGCCGGACTCCACTTCACGAGCTTTATGGCACGATCACCCCCTCGTCGCTGCACTTTGAACGTCATCATGCCGGTGTTCCCGCAATCGATCCCGCCCAACATCGCTTGCTCATTCACGGCATGGTGGATGCTCCGGTGAGTTTTTCTATGGAGGATCTACGCAGGTTGCCTTCTGTTACGAGGCCACACTTTATCGAGTGTGCGGGAAATGGCGGGGGAGAGTTGGCCGGAAATGCAGGGGCTGATGCCAGCCGGTCACACGGACTGCTTTCCAATTCGGAATGGACCGGGGTTAAATTATCAACCCTTTTGATCGCAGCCAAGATGCAATCCGGCGCTTCCTGGGTGATCGCAGAGGGTGCAGATGCATGCCGCATGGCTCGCAGCATCCCAATCACCAAGGCGATGGATGATGCCTTGATTGTCTATGCTCAGAACGGTGAGGCGATCCGGCCCGAACAGGGTTATCCCTTGCGGTTGCTCTTACCGGGATGGGAAGGCAATGCAAGCATCAAATGGCTGCATCGATTGCATGTGGCTTCCGAGCCTGCCATGTCGAATCAGGAAACTGCGCACTATACGGATTTACACCCAACCGGCAAAGCAACCATTTTTTCCTTTGAGATGGAAGCGAGTTCAGTAATCACGAGACCCTCTGGTTCGCAAAAACTGGCTGGACCTGGCTTTCATGAGATTTCTGGTCTGGCCTGGTCTGGTAGGGGCAAGGTTTCCAAAGTTGAAGTTTCGACTGATGGTGGCAAGGCATGGCAAGCCGCGGTGCTGGATGAGCCTCTCATGACAAAAGCGGTGGTGCGCTTCCGGCTGCCCTGGCAGTGGGATGGGCAGGCTACGGTGATTCTGTCCCGCTGTATTGATGAAACAGGTTATGTGCAGCCAACCCGGGATCAGTTCCTCGCTGATCGAGGCCCCAATAGCACTTACCACTACAACGGGATCAAGAGCTGGCGTGTGGAAGCAGATGGGAGTGTGAAGAATGTTTGAAGCATTAGTGATTTCAACCCTGTTGGCGCAGGCTGTGACAGGTCGACCGGCCAATGCCGATGAGATTCGCAACTTCGACATCACTGTGTTTCCAGATGGCAAGGGATTGCCTGCCGGCAAGGGGACTGCTGCCAATGGCAAAGAGATCTACAAGGCCAAGTGCGCCGAGTGTCACAACGAAAAGGGCGAAGGGCGTGACCAACAGTATCCCCGGCTGGTAGGCGGCGTGGGAAGTCTCGCATCCCCCAAACCAATCAAAACAGTTGGTTCCTATTGGCCGCACGCAACGACGGTTTGGGATGCGATTTTCCGGGCCATGCCTTATGAGACGCCTCGGACGCTCAAGCCCGATGAGGTCTATGCCGTGACCGCCTTGCTGCTTCACTGGAATGGCATCATCACAGAGACCTTTGAGCTAAATGAGAAGACGCTGCCTCAGGTGAAGATGCCAAATCGAGATGGCTTCATCTCCGATGCGAGGCCATACCAGAAGTTGAAGAAGTAGCCTGCATGCGCGCCCTTTTCCAGCCACGATCTAGAATATATCTATGGGGCATGATTTAGTCGTTTTCTTTGAACATCCTGAATGGCAGAAGCCACTGTGGGCGGCGCTCGACAAACGGGGCCTAAATTACGCACCTTTCGATTTGAAAATGGCTTCGTTTGATCCGGATGCGCTGCCCGAGGCGAAGCTCTATTTCAATCAGGCCAGCCCGAGCGCTTATGTAAGAGGCAATACCAGAGCGGTGCCTTTTGTCCTTTCGATGATGCGCTCGCTTGAATTGCGTGGTGCCAGAGTCTTGAATGGTTCTTCTGCTTTTTCACTGGAACTTCGAAAGTCAGAACAATGTGCCCTGATGGCAGGTTTAGAGATTGCTCACCCACGCACGATGGCGTTCAATAGCGCAGAAGCTGCAATCGCGAACTGGAAGGGTTCTTGGCCTGCACTGGTCAAGCCTGAACAGGGCGGTAGCGGTGCGCGAATGTTTTTGCTGAATTCCCCAGAGGAATTGCTGCGCCTGCTGCGAGATCAACCCGAATTGTGGCTTCCTGACAATCTCTTGATGTTGCAAGAGTATTTTCCAGTGGATGCAGCCAAAGGAATTGTAAGGATGGAATTCCTGGGCGGTAACTTGCTCTATGCCATGCGAGTTGTTTCCCACGGAGCTTTTAATCTCTGTCCTTCAGAGGCATGTAATCCCGAAGGGGGAGGAGAAGGGATTTGCGAGGTCCCTGCCGTAAAGCCTGCAAAACCAATTGAATTCTACCCTTACCCGGAAGTGCCTAAGGCAGCAGTTGAGATGGGTGAACGTATTGCAAAAGCCGGCAAACTGGATGTTTGCGGCATCGAATATCTGGAAGCGACCGATGGTCGGCTGATCTTTTATGACGTGAACGCAAATTCCAATCTTCGAAAACCGATTGGCGAAGCGTTTGGGTTTGACCCCTTTGAGCGAGTAGTGGACTATCTCGAGAGTGAGATTGCTGCAAGATTGAGCTAATTCTGGTTTGGCACTAAAGGTGCAAGGCATTGCGGTTAGCATGACGCCAGAAGCAGCTGAGAGCTCAGTGGCTCGTCCTCTCGAAGCAAATGGCTCCGAGACCTGCTACGGCACCCAGGCCCGCCCCTGAACCTCAAGCAGCAGCGTCTCGACTACGCGTAGTTCCTGCCGTGGAACTCATCAATTGGGTTCGAACAGGCATTTAAGAGCCATCCACCAGACTGAGCTCTACAATTTCGATCCCCAAGCGGGAAGTACCCTTGACTCTTCCTCCCTTGTTGGCTTCGACGACCCTGCCTGCCACTGTCTGTCCTCTTCGTGCCACTAAGATTCCATTGGCTATCAAAGGCTGAGAAAGAGTGGCCGTGAAAGAATCACCCGCTTGATTGTGGTCACTCGATAGCACTTGGTCGAGGCGGACGGAAACCCAGCTGCCTGCAGGCAGACTGAATCGTTGCTGCGCGAATCCAGGGAGAGCGAGGCATGCATCAATCACTATTGATAAGTGTTGTTCCGACATTGATTTACCTTTCGGATACTGAATCGCTGCAAATAAAAGTCAAACTCAAGTGATTGAAAACAAAAGCATGTGCATTTTGGCTCCTAAACACCGCTGGTGGTGGCTTGGAGCCATTTCTGTGGGCTCAATCTCTAGGCTGTTGCGGCCAAGGTTGTGAAGACGCTCTCATTGAAGCTGTAGCCGAATCCTCTAACGCTGCGGATAAAGATAGGGGCTGTGGCATCGGCCTCAATCTTCTGGCGCAAGCGGAGGATGTAGACGTCGACGGTCCGATCAGTGACAGCACGATCATGGCCCCAAACGGCATCAAGCAACTGTTCGCGACTGAAGACAACACCCGGACGTGTCATCAGGAACTCGAGCAAGCGAAACTCGGTTGCTGTGAGTTGGAGGTCTTCGCTTTGAAGCCTCACTCGGCAAGCGGTACGGTCGAGTTCAAGTTCGCCAGCCTTTAGTAATTTTGCTCCGGACTGTTGTCCTCTGAAGTGGACCTTGACACGAGCAATCAGCTCGCGCACAAAGAAGGGTTTGACAATGTAGTCGTTGGCACCCAGTTCGAGACCGAGAATCCGATCGGTTTCGCTAGCGCGGGCTGTCAAGAAAATGATGGGGATTCCAACCAACTCCGGATGATTTCGGATTCCCTTACAAATATCAAGTCCATCGGAATCCGGAAGCATGATGTCGAGAAGGATAAGGTCGGGCTTTTCTCGACGGCACAGGTCGATAGCGCCTTTTCCAGTTTGCGAGCCAACAAGGGCGAAGCCTTCTTTCTCCAAGTTGTACTTGAGGAGCGAGAACAGATCTGCGTCATCTTCGATCAAAACAATTTTTTTCATGCTAAGCCTATGTGACGATTCTGCCTGAAGAAGGTAGAAGTCAGATTACTATCAGGTTACAAAATGATGAATCCTTCTGTCTCGCACAATATTTTAGAAATCTGATCGATATGAGTGCCTTCCCTCGCTATCCCCATCGAGTGCAGACAGTGAAAAGCCCAGTAGACCGTTTCAAAGAAAGCATGGCGATAGACTATGCGAAATGGCGCGAAGGTGAGGGCTATGACCTTGAATCGATGCGGGAGATGTCCCAAATTGAATTGACCGAAGTCGAAGCCCTCCTCATGGATCGGCTCAAACGCGATGGTGATTGGAGAGATGTCGAGGCAATGGCTGCCATCGACACTGAGACTGCAAAGGCCGCCGTGCTGTCTGCACAAAAGCACCAGATCACTAATGTTCGAAACTACGCGGTCCGTTTAGGGCCGATCACAGAAGCCGACGTTGTCAGGGCGCTTGAAAGCGCGAAATCGATGGACGGGCTAGATGCTTCTCTGCGGATGGCGGAGGACTGCAATACAACTTTGGTGCGACGAGCAGTGCTCGACATGGCGCGCAATGGTGATTCGACAGTGCGGGTCCATATGGTGGCAATGCTGTATTTTTTGATGGGAAAGTCGAAAGAAGCTTTCGAATGGAAGCACCGGCCTTACTTTCTTAGCTTCGGAGTTGAAGACAATCAGGCATTGCGGAATGCCTGGAATCCACTGCGAAAAGAGCTGGAAGAATTCGAAGCAAGGCGTGAAAAGTGATCTACCTGGCCGCAGTATTATGCGGGCTTCTGTTGGGAGCTGCGCTTGGATTTGGTGTGGGGCTTGCAGCTGCGGAACTTTTTACAAGCATCGGAGGGGCCAGGGATGGCGGCAGCGCGATGTCTGGGTTCTTCTACGTTGGACCATTCGGCCTGGTTGCTGGTTTCCTGTTGGGTTCTGCGCTGGTGATGCATTATGGCGGTGCGGCTGGAATGCTCAGCAAGTGGTTATTTTGGGGAGCGGGGATCGTGGCGGTTTTATGTGTTGTTGTTTTGATTCTTCCTGTCGCGATGAAGCAGCAGGAGAAGGCATCTCGGGCCAAAATCAACTTGGAGATGCAGTTTGCGGTTGGAACTGAAGAGGAGAGAGATCTTAGTCAGCTAAGGTGGGGGTACCAGGGCGAAGCACAAGACGAAAAAGCGGATTATGAGTTTTACAATCGCAAGATGGAAGGAAAAGTTTCCTACCTGCAAGGGGACATGCAGATGTCGGATAATCCATCTCGCCGCCTGGCTTATTTCTCAAGACGAGGAAAGACGCAAAGCTTTCCTATCTCAAAAACCGGGTTGGTGCGTGAGGTCAGCGATTGGTCGGAGTGGCAGCAGGGCGACGGGGTGAAGTTTCGCTGGAGGATGGCCTCCGCGCAATAACGGGATAGGGGCGATTCCAGCCCTTTACGGAATGCCAAACGATGCGATCGAGTAATTCCGCCGGGGCTTCGTCTGGCTCTGAAAAATCCATTCGCATGGATGCCTGAGCCATCTCTTTTTCTTCTCCACGGGTCTTATCGAGTGCAGGGTTCATCTCATCGAGTGGAATGCGATTCTTCTCGGCCTGGTAAGGAGAAAGATCCGGCTTCGATGTAAACACCGTAAACATCGGCTCTGCCGCTAGGTCGAATTGATTCTGGGGCGGCAAGCCCAAGAGATGTTGAATCGTTCTATACATGTGGATTGTTGTGTAAAAGGTCGAATCGACTGCTTTGCGCCGTACATGAGGGCCGATCACCATTCCGACTGTGCGATGACCGTCAACATGGTCCAGCCCGCTCTGTGCATCATCTTCGGTAACGAAGATCACGGAATCTTTCCAGTATTTGCTCCTCGATATGGCTTCGACCAATCGGCCTAGCGCGAGGTCGTTATCGGCCACCATGGCACGCGGGGTAGGGAAGCCGGGCGAAGTTCCACTGGTGTGATCCTGAGGAAGCAGAATGACGTTCAACCTCGGTAGATTGCCATTTTGTTCATATGTGCGGAACTCTTCGAGAAACTTGTCCAGCCGATATTGGTCGTTGACCTGCAAGCCATAGGCTGGCACTTTTTCCGAATAAACATCGCGAAGACCGACAATCTGGGCACGAGGCGTTACCGTGACATTTTTCGTGCCGTTCTTCCAATCGTTGTAGATGTCAGTCCAGGTGGCTTTGGCCGGGAGGATCGTGTTCAGGCCCCGCTCACCGTAGGAACGTACGCTGACCCGATGTAGTTTAGCGGCATCCCAAAGAAAGTCATTGGGTGCGAAGAGCATCGGATTTTGATCGTTGCGTCCATTGCTGTACTTGTGAGCCCAATCGCTTGCGTAGCCCTGAGTACACCAACGGTGGCCAAGGGCAGACTGATCGGCCGGTGTATAAAAGTTGTCGAGTAGTACGAATTCTTCTGCCAGTTTGTGGTGATTGGGTGTGGTGTCTCTGCCAAAGAGTGCGAGCTTTGGGTCACCGTTACCTTGCGGCATGTCGCCAAAAATCTGGTCATAGGTGCGGTTCTCTTTAATGACATAGAAGACATGTTGGATGGGGGCGATGTGGCCCTTCATTCCCCGATTGAGGAGTCCTATGTCATTCTTGCGGGCGGCAACAGTGTATTGCGCCAATTGGGTGTCGCCCGGGATTGGGATAAATGAGAGAATTCCCTTGCGGTCCTTATAGGATCGCCCGAGTGCAGCGGTTGGCGCTAGCGAGCCGAAACCATAGCCACTGGCGACGATCAGGTTTCGCGAGTCACTTGTCGTGCTGATGGCGGTTGGGTACCAGCCAACAGGGATAAAGCCACGAGTAAGGCGCTTTTTGATGTCGATTACGGCTATGGCATTGTCTGCACCATTCGCGGCGTACAGGGTCTTGCCATCCGGGCTCAAGGCAAGGGCATTGGGGGCACTGCCAAGTGGCGCCTTGGGCGTAATGCGAGCGTTGATGGTAGCAATGACACGGTTCGATGACGTATCGACCACTGAGACGGAATCGCTG
>CAZZGS010000053.1:0-13272 GCA_964653845.1 uncultured Bryobacter sp. | reverse complement strand
GAGCCTGACGGGGCCCAAGGCACGGATTCTTTTGATGCTGGCGCTTGGGATTACAAGTGACGTTAAGGAGTTGAAGAAGTTGGTTGAGGCGGGTCAGTACTTTTAGCGGGTTCGAAGCCGCGGCAGTGGAAGAGAGGGAGGCGAGGGTACTTGGGGAAGCTGGGGTCGTCTTTGGCTCGACCGCAGTGATAGAAGGTACTGCCGCGATCATTGACGATGCGACGGACGTAGATGCAGCTTCCGCAGAGACCCGGGTTCATTTCCTTTTGCTATGATCGCCCCACGTGGAGACTTATGGCGACACAGAACAATAAAAATCATGCACGTTGGGATCCGTGGTATCACTTTTTCCTCTCGCCAATGATGCTGCTCAATGTTGTCTATTGGGGGATGCGGCTGGTGCGAGAGCCAGATTTGAGCGTGGCCTGGGGATTTATAGTGAGTTGCGGTCTGGTAGTTGCCGTGCTGAAATTGCGCCTCAATGCCTTGCGCGTTCAAGACCGTTTGATCCGGTTGGAGGAGCAGACAAGAGTGCGTAGGATTGTGGGAAATGGGGATTCAAGCTGGGTGGATGCAGTCAGTGTAGAGCAATGGATTGGGTTGCGATTTGCCTCCGATGGCGAGGTAGTTGCATTGGCAAAGAGAGCGCTGGAAGAGAAGATGGAAAAGAAAGAGATCAAGGAGGCAATCCGGGAGTGGCGTCCGGATGAGTGTCGCGTATGAAACAGATCTGGATGCTTTTGATTTGCGGGTGGTTGATCTCATGTGGGGGTAACGCTCCTGTCGAAGAAGCAAAGAAGCCTGCGCTGCCAGACCTGCCGCGCACAATAGCAGACGACGTGCGGTTTCCTTCTCTCAACAGGAAGAGCATTGGCGTCGTACCGGCCCCGATGCTTGGGCTGTCTTATCTCGGTGCCGGCAATGTGGCCGAGTATGAAACCGGGAAGCAGAAGTACAAACTGCTACTGATTCGGTGCCGCAATGCGACCCAGGCAGGGAGCTATATCTTTGACATCAAGAATCAGATGAAGGAGCCGAAATTTGTGGCATCTTATGGCGGCTACTTTGATGGGGCAACGAGCGCGGGGCCACTTTTTGTATTTGCCAAAGGCAGCTACATTGGGGGTATCGCAGGATTGAGTGAGGAAGAAGCGATCCAGGCGGGCAAAGAGTTTGCAGCCCGGATTCCTTACTAGTTGCTGGTGTGGTCGTGGATAAACTTCCAACCTTCTTTGGTTTTGTGGCCAATCAAAGTCCAGCGGCCCGAGGCTGGGCCTCCGCCGGCTTGCGTCCGATCGAGAACAAACTTGCCGATGACGAGCGCGTATTCTTTACCGAGCATTTTCACTTCGACATCTTCAAAGAAGAGACTGCCCATGTGGAGCTTGTCGGGATAGTTGGTGTGATATCGGGTGAGCACACCGTCATATCCTCGCGAGACAGTCTTCCCGACGAAGGTGATGGTGGTGGTTTTCTCATAGGCCCGGACGAACTCGTCGATGTCACCCCGATTCCAGGCTTTGGTCTGATCGTCGAGGACTTTTTTGATAGAGGCTTCTTCGCTTGCGGCAGAGAGCGAGAGAGCAAAGGCCAATACAAGAATCAATCTCATGCCCGAAACTATAGCTTGTGAGTGAGCTCGAACGCAAAATCGCAGAACGAATCGAACGGGAAGGACCCATTCCGTTTTCGGTGTTCATGCAGATGGCTCTCTATGATGAGCGGCTCGGATATTATCGCGGGGATCCTTTTGGCATGCATGGAGACTTCTTTACGGCATCGCAGTTGCAACCCGTATTTGGAGCTTATGTGAAGGCAGTTGCCGAAAGGGCGATGCCCGGCTTCGATTGTCTGGTGGATATTGGTGCGGGGCGTTGTGAGTTGAGAGCGAGCTTTGACGATGGGGTGTACAAGAGCGTCGAAGCAGGACAGGAAATATCCAAATCAAAAAAGGCGATTTTGTTTTCGAACGAATTGATCGATGCGATGCCTGTCGATGTCTATGAAGGTGATGTGATGTTGAAGGTTGCGCGTCGAGACGAGCGCTTCGTCTGGTGGCCTCATGGCCCAGGCGACGATGTGCGCGAGGTGCGAGACCAAGTGAGCGCGCATCTACATGAAGCGTATGAAGCGATGGAAGAAGGCTTCTACATTCTTATCGACTATGGGTATCGAAAGCTCGATCGAGCAAGATTTGCAAGTGGATCGTTGATGAGCTATCGCAAACATGTGGCAAGCGATGAGGTGTTGCTTGAGCCTGGCAATAGAGACATCACGGCACATGTGGATTGGGATTCGCTGATCGATGCGTCGACAGACGCCGGGTGGAGAGTGGAATCGTTTGAGAGCTTGAGAGCTTCTATGTTGAGTCTTGGACCTGAAGTGATGGAAGGCTTGTTTTTATTGGGTGAAATGCAATTCAGGACATTGCTGTTTTCATTTGGTGAGAGCTTCGATGTTTTGATTTTGAGCAAGAAGAAGGGCCCCGATTTCCCGGGGCCCAGTTTGGTTGATAAGTAAAGATCGCACGCTCTTGCGAGCGCAGCCGAAAGACTACTTCTTCTTCGGAGCGGCCTTCTTTGCCGGGGCGGCCTTCTTTGCCGGAGCAGCGGCCTTCTTTGCCGGAGCGGCGGCCTTCTTTGCCGGAGCGGCGGCTTTCTTTGCCGGAGCGGCGGCTTTCTTTGCCGGAGCAGCCTTCTTTGCCGGAGCGGCTTTCTTTGCTACTGGCTTGGTTGCATTCTTCATTCGGATCATTCTCCCTAACATCAATTTGAGTCCCCGCGAGGAGGACTCAGTGCTTCAGATATAAAGTCTTTCGCAAATAATGTCAAGAAAAAAATGCTAGTTGAATGCATGCCTGAAGTCCAAAACATTTACAAGTAAAATTGTTTTGGAGATGAAAGGCGATATCGATGATGCTTCGCACACTTGTCATTGTTGGCTTTGCGCTTGTGATGGCTTCTTCGTGCTCTCGCAACAAAGCGGCAAAGAGCGTTCCACAAGCACCGCAACGAAATGCGCGAGTAGTGAAAATTGGAGAGACTGAACGAGGCATTGCCAGTTGGTATGGAGATCCCTATCACGGGCGAACGAGTGCCAATGGAGAAGTCTTCAACATGAACGAGAAGACGGCGGCTCATCGCACAATGCCCTTTGGAACATGGGTACGTGTCGAGAATGAAAGCAACAACAAAAGAGTGAATGTGAGGATCACCGATCGTGGACCTTTCGTCGGTGATCGCATCATCGATCTCTCCCGAAGAGCGGCTGAAGAGATCGCGATGATTGGACCAGGGACAGCGATGGTGAAGCTGACGGTAATCGATGCCCCAAGAGGCGAAGCGGTGGAGAGCTATGGAGTGCAAGTAGCGGCATGGGAAGACCGCTCGAAGGCCGAGGGGTTGAAGAAGGAGATTGAACGACTGGTAAAGCCAGTGCGCGTCGTGAAAAAAGAAGGCAAGCCCTTGTTGTACCGGGTGATTGCGGGCGAGGGAACTCGAGGGGAAGCAGAAGAGATTGCCCGAAAGTTGCGCGCGAAGGGGCATCGAGGATTTGTGACTCGTCATGTACCCTAGAAGCACTGTAAAAAATATGCAGCTCTGGCGAAATATATCTGAAGATTTTTGGTTGGCTCGTCCCACTACCCCAAAGGTGTAGTCTCTATGCGTTCATCACTCGAGGAAAATCTCAAAGTACTGATAGGCCAATCGCCACGGATGCTGCAGTTGCAGCGACTGATCGACAAGCTGGGGCGATGCCGCTGGCCCGTGCTTGTGCTGGGCGAGACCGGCACAGGAAAAGAAGTTGTGGCGCGATCGATCCACGACGTTCTGCACGATGGGCCCTTTGTGACGATTGACTGTTCGTCGATGGTGGGTCCGTTGATGGAGAGCGAGTTGTTCGGTTATGTGAAGGGTGCGTTCACGGGTGCAAACAATTCGAAGGCGGGCTTGATTGAGCTGGCTAATGGTGGAACGGCGTTTCTGGATGAAATCGGGGAGCTGCCTCTTGAGTTGCAGGCAAAGCTGCTGCGTGTGCTGCAGGAGAAAGAGTATCGACCCGTGGGAGGCCTGTCCCAGAAAAGGGCTGACTTCCGCGTAATCGCTGCGACCAATCGGGACTTGGCAAAGGAAGTAGAGAAGGGCAATTTCCGCCGTGATCTTTACTATCGGCTAAACGTGGTGACTTTGCGGCTGACGCCGCTAAAGGATCGGCGCGAAGACGTCCCTCATCTGGTTGCGCATTTTCTGCGGCGGTACGGACGAATGCAGGGGATGGAGCCGGAAGTGCTTGAGGCACTTTTGAGTTATGACTGGCCAGGAAATGTTCGTGAACTTGAGAATTGCATTCAGCACATGCTGGCGGTAAATTCCGGACCATCGTTCCATCGGGGGGATCTTCCATCAAGTGTCATGAATGCGCTGCAGCGTCGAGCACCGGTTTCGGCGCCTACGCCCGCCTTTGCTCAACCATTGACTTATCCGGATGCAGCAACGCCGAGCTTCCCGCCTTCGTACGTATACCCGAGTGGAGCGGCAACAGCGCCAGCTCTCGCGCCCGTGGTGCCACTGGCGGAACTTGAGCGGCAGGCGATCATGAGGGCGCTTGAGTATACGAAGGGTGACCGGTTAACGGCCGCCTCTCTACTGGGTATTGGCAGAACCACGCTTTACCGCAAGCTTAAAGAATATGAGTTGGGCGAAGAAGCCTGAGAATAAAGGCTTGAGCGGCGCACTTTCTTTTTGAGAATGCGCAAGAAGTACACCCGAATTCTATTGCTTGAAGACAACCTGGCGGATGCGAGTTTTTTGCGTGATGCGTTGGGTGAACTGGAGGAGCTGCAAAATGGCAACACCTGGCTGAGTCCGTTTGAGCTGTGTGATGCCGAGACGCTGGAAGAAGCGCTGCTGTTGATGAAAGACGTCAGCTTCGATGCGATCCTGGCGGACTTGTGGGTGGGGGACAGCGCTGGGATTGCGACATTTCAAAGGCTCAAGGCAGCCGCTCCTCATACACCGGTGATCGCACTGTTGAATGCAGAAGATGCCACACTTACCGTGCGGCTGATGCAGGAAGGCGCACAGGATGTACTGGTGAAGCACGAGGTGGACTGCACACCACTGGGCAGAGCAATCCGTTGTGCGATGGAGCGCAACCGCATCGCCAACGGTTTGAGGCGGATGAGTGTTCGCGATGAATTGACGGGGTTGTTGAACTTCACCGGATTCCTGCAGCTCGGTGAGCCATTTTGCCGCTTGTTGCGGCGACGTGGTACGACGGTACCTTGTGCGGCCTGCGCATATTTTCAACTGACGAACCTCGATGCTGTAGGGGAAATCGCCGGACGGCATGAAGAGGAATGGCTACTGGTTGAGCTGGGTGAGGCAATGCGGGTTTTCTCAAGCGAGGTGGATCTGACGGCCTACTTTGGTGGAGGGCGCTTCGCAGTGTTGAGCCCTGACCGGTGCGGCATCAGTCTGCACACTGCGTTGCGCAAGGTGGCCAATGAAATTGCGCTCAAGGCACTGGCGCGGGGGACCGCTGTAGAGTTGCAGATCACGATCTCTTCAGTGGAGCTTGGCGAGAGCAATGGCTGGCATCTCGATTCGCTGCTCGATGAAGTGGAAGCAGGGCTGTGGGAGAATAAGCCCTTCGAGAGCGTGTGCGAGACCGAGGCCCAATCGTTGATCCAATAGTCGGAGTTGATGCAACCTACTCAGTGGGTACAGAGCTGAGCGGGGTGGGCAAGTACTCTCTGCACTTAATGGATGGCCTGCTGCGGCTTCATAAAGGGCCAAGGCTGCGTCGATACTATCGTCCTCACCGTTGGGTGCGGGCACCCTGGCCGAAGCGCTTATTGTTCGATTCTGTGCCAAGTGGTGTTGATGTGTTTCATGGATTGAATCAAAGGCTGCCTCGTCGTGGAAGAGCAAAGATGGTCAGTACATTCCATGACCTTTTTGTTTTGAGCGGTGAGTACTCGACGCAAGAGTTTCGAGAGCGGTTTGCAGAGCAGGCAAGGGAGGCAGCCGAGCGGAGCGATCTGATCATTGCGGTCTCGGAGTTTACGAAGTCGCAGGTGGTGTCGTATCTGGGTTATCCGGGGGATCGAATCCGGGTGATACCGCATGGAGTTGTGTTGCCTTCTTCGGTGCGAACAGTTGAAGAGAGGGAGAAGATCGTTCTGACTGTCGGAGCTGTACAGAAGCGGAAGAATACGCGAAGGCTGATTGAGGCGTTTGAGGTATTGGGGCCAGAGTGGCAGTTGTGGATAGCGGGGAGTGCGGGGTTTGAAGCCGAGGCGATGCTGAGAGACTTGCCACCAAATGTGAAGGTGCTTGGCTATGTGAGTGATGCGGAGTTGGCGGTTTTGTATCAGAGAGCGGCGGTGCTTGCGTTTCCGAGTCTCGATGAGGGGTTTGGGATACCGGTGCTTGAAGCGATGGCGAATGGGGTAGCGGTGTTGACATCGAACGTGGCGGCGTTACCGGAGGTGGCGGGGGATGCAGGGTTGCTGGTGGACCCTTTATCGGTAGAGGAGATTGGAGCGGCGTTGAAGCGGCTTGCGGGTTTGGATGAGAGGAGGGACTTCGTGGTGAGAGGGCTTTCGAGGGCAAAGGGGTTTGCCTGGGAGAAGAGCGTTGCGATGACGGCGGGAGTTTACGCGGAGTTGTGGTGAGACTGGGGCTGTTGCATGTACCGCACATGTTTGTATGCTCTAAGTATGTCCAAGAGGATTCAATTCAGGGATGTTTCCGATGAGATGCCTGGCACATTAAAGGCGAAGGCTGCAAGCGAGGGGATGAGTCTTTCGGACTTCATCAAGAAGGAGCTTTTCAGTACTGTTGAGCGACCGACAATGCGGGAGTGGCTGGAGAGTAGTGCAACTGTAAAACCAATCCGGGGGAAGCGTAGTGCGGCAGAAACGATTCGCCAGTTGCGGGAAGCACGGTGATCGTCCTTGAAGCTTGAATTGGTGCCGCAGCAGGCTTAATCTTCGATGGGTTCGAAGGAGATCTTGAGGCGGGTGTCGGTAGAGGCTGCGAAGCGTTCAAGGATCGGCACGGTAGCGCGAGTTTCGCCGCTCTCGAGACGAATGATGGCTGAGATGGTGGTTTTCATCCGGTGAGCGAGTTGCTCTTGGGTGAGGCCGGCAGCTTTGCGAGCTTCGATCATGGCGATGGCTACGTCACGATCAGGCTCTGAGTCTTCAGCAGACTTGATGGGCGCTTTGTCTTTGAGCCATTTTTCGGAGAGGTTCTTGGGTTTTGACAAGTTTTTGAATCTGTTAGCGGGGATCTTCGTCGAGAGAGATCTTCAGGGCCTTGAGGAACTTGGTGTCCTGATTGTTCCAACTGATCTTGCCGGTAGCCTCGAAGTTGTCGGGGATCTCGGGATGATCGTCGTTTTCGTCTTCGCGTTTGTTGAAGCCAATCGTCGCTTCCAGAACAAGGAAAACGTCGTAGCCGGCGCGTTTGATATCGCCAATTGCGGCAGCAATGCGATCAGAGTCTGAAAGAGACTCATTGATGGCATTACCGAGCTCTTGCATTAAGTCTTTGAGGTTCTCGTCCATGCACCTTTACCAGTCACAGAATACCATTCACTCTTATCGAACGCTCGAGGCTTTGTTAGCATAAAACTTGCAGTGACATGAAAAGATTTTTGCAGGCCTTTATGCCCGGTGTGATCAAGCCACTTCATATTCTGTGGAATGAGCTGATCGGGTTCTTTTTTGCGGTGTTCGCTATTGTGATCCTGGGAAGCCTGGTGAAGGGCATCTACGACTTCAAAGGCGATAGCGACAGTTTGGGGCGATTGGCCCTGATGGGCTTTGCTTTTATCGTGATGGCCTATTACGGTTTACAGAGTTTTTTCAAGGCGCGGAAGATCGGCCGGAGCTAGGCTATGCAGGCTGGGGAATATCCGTACACTCGCGGGATCTATTCCGCGATGTACCGCTCGCGCTTGTGGACGATGCGGCAATATGCGGGGTTCGGGTCGGCGGAAGAATCGAATGCGCGATACCGGTATTTGCTTTCGCAGGGGACAACGGGGCTCTCGGTAGCTTTTGATTTGCCGACACAAATGGGGATGGATGCGGATCATCCCTTAGCAGTTGGCGAAGTGGGACGGGTGGGGGTATCGATTTGTTCGCTCGCCGATATGGAGCGGTTATTTGCCGGGATCTCGCTTGGGGAGATCACCACTTCGATGACGATCAACTCGACGGCAGCTACACTGCTCGCCTATTACGTTTTGGTGGCCGAGGGGCAGGGGGCAAACCTAAAGAAGCTGGGCGGGACAATCCAAAACGACATTTTGAAGGAATACGTCGCGCGGGGAACCTACATTTATCCCGTGCGACCGGCAATGCGGTTGATTACCGATATTTTTGCCTGGGCGAGCAAAGAGTTGCCGGAGTGGAATACGATCTCGATCAGCGGCTATCACATCCGTGAGGCCGGGTCGACTGCGGCGCAAGAGATTGCCTTCACGCTGGCAGATGCGGTGGCTTATGTTGAGGCAGCGATTGATGTCGGTTTGACGGTTGACTCATTTGCGCCCCGGCTGAGCTTCTTCTTCAATGCCCACAACGACTTTTTTGAGGAGATCGCGAAGTTTCGGGCGGCACGCAGGCTCTGGGCGCGCTTGATGAAGGATCGCTTTATGGCGAAGGATCCAAGATCGATGATGTTGCGCTTTCATACGCAGACGGCGGGGTCGACGCTGACGGCACAGCAACCGGATGTGAATGTGGTGAGGGTCGCTTTGCAGGCGATGGCGGCGGTAATGGGTGGGACACAGAGCTTGCACACAAACGGAATGGATGAGGCCCTTGGCTTGCCTACGGCAGATGCAGCGCGAGTGGCATTGCGGACACAGCAGGTTATCGCCTATGAGAGCGGTGTGACGGCCGAGCCCGATCCGATGGGCGGGTCATATCACGTGGAGGCATTGACCGATCGACTGGAAGAAGAGGCACAAGAGTATCTGGCAAGGATTGATGCAATGGGCGGAACCATTGCCGCAATTGAGAGTGGCTACATTCAGGGCGAGATTCAGAATGCGGCTTATGAATACCAGAAGCGGGTGGAGAGCGGCAAGGCCATTGTGGTTGGTGTGAACCAATTTCAGGTGGAGGGTGGAGAGGCGACGCCGGTTTTTCAGATCCATCCCGAAGTAGAGGCGGCGCAGGTGGCGCGTTTGCGCGAGCTGCGTGCGAGTCGCGATGTGGAAACGTGGAAGCTCAGCCTTGAGGAGTTGAAGCGGACGGCAGTAGACGGCACGAATTTAATGCCGAAGATCTTAAATTCAGCGCGTGCTTTCGCTACTGTGGGGGAAATTTCAGATACGTTACGAAACGTGTTTGGAGAATTTCGAGAGAGCGCTTCTGAATCCTGAATACAAGGGAAAGGGTGAATCCAGAAGCGCTCTCCGTCTCTCTCTACTGATAAGACGAACGAGATTGGCGAGTGTTAAGTTCCGTCGCCAGTTTATTTTTTGGGTATTTGGGATGGGCAGGATCGAGGCGGGGCTAAACAAGGGTTTTGAGGCAAAAGCCTGGCGTTAGATCATGCCGATGATGGCATTGGCAAGCAGGGAGCCAAGGGCAAGGGGAATAAGCCGCTTCCAGCCGAGGTCCATTAGCTGGTCGTAGCGGAGGCGAGGCCAGGAGGCGCGGAACCAGACCAGGACGTAGAAGACCACGCTGATCTTGAAGAAGAACCAGAAGGGTGCGCTGACGAGGGTGGCAACGGCAGGGATCAGGAACGCTGCAGACGTTAAACCCAGAAGGGCCGTGAAAGGCCAGAGTTTCATACGCCAGCAACCGTAGGCACTGGCGGCGAATAGAGCAAATGGGAAGAGTGCACCGGTTGGGTAGGCGAGCCACTCAACGTTAGGGAAGGGCCGTAGCCAGCCGCCGAAGAAGAGCGTCACCGCGACACTGCAAATGATGAAGATGTTGGTGTACTCAGACAGCATGTACAGCCCCCAGCGGAAGCCTGAATACTCTGTGTGATAGCCGGCCACGATTTCACTTTCGGCTTCGGGGAGGTCGAATGGAGCACGATTGATCTCGGCTACCGCTGCGATCAGGAAGATGAAGAAGCTAAGCAACATCGCACCGTAGTTGCCGAAGATGAACCAGATCCGTTGCTGGTATTGAGCATGGACGATGCCGGTCATCGAGAGCGTGCCAGAGAGCATCACGGCAGTGATGATGGCGAGGCTCAAGGCGACTTCATAGCTGATGAGTTGAGCGGCACCGCGCAGAGCGCCGAGGAGTGAATAGTTGCTGTTGGAGGCCCAACCGCCAAGGATGATCCCAAAGACTCCTACGGCTGCGAATGCTGAGATGAGGAGAATGCCGACATTAACGTCAGCCACATGCACTGTGCCGGTAATCGGAATCACGGCAAAGCTGGCAAAGGCTGTCGCCAGGCTTACGATCGGGGCGAGATAGAAGAGGAATTTATCAGCGTCTTTCGGAACAAGGTCTTCTTTGAGCAAAAGTTTGATAGCGTCGGCAATCGGCTGGAGGAGACCATGAGGCCCCACACGCATAGGGCCGAGGCGAGCCTGGAAATCGGCAAGGAGTTTGCGTTCGACCAATACCAGGTAGCCAACAACAAGCGGAAAAGCCGCCGTGAAGGTGATTGCGATGATGTAGGGCTGAAACTGATCGATCATCGAATGGCACTCCTGGCCCAGGCAAGGATGGGTTCGGGGTTGATTCCGAGGGCGAGGCTGAGGATGGCAGTAAAACCTACGGCAGCGCGCCAGCCCGTGCTCATGGTGACGGCATTGGTAGCATCGTCGGGCTTCGAGGTCATTTCACGGACGATACGGAAGTAGTAATAAAGCGAGACCGCGACGTAGAGGGCGGCAACTACGGCAATCCAGTATTGACGGGCCTGGATGAGCGAAAGAAAGACCATGTACTTGGCCATGAAGCCGGCTGTGGGTGGAAGGCCGGCGAGGGAGAGCAGCAGGATGATCATCATCAGGGCGACACCGGGGTTGCGGTAGAGGAGACCTTTGAAATCGATGACACCATCGCGGCTGAGGCCAGCTAGTAGCAGGAAGGCTCCGGTAGTCATGATGGTGTAGACCAGCAGGTAGAGGAGGATGGCCTCGATGCCGGTTCGATTGCCGGCGACCAGGCCGAGGAGGATGTAGCCGACGTGGCCAACGCTTGAGTAGGCGAGCATGCGCTTGGCGCTCGATTGGGTAATTGCGGCGAGGTTGCCGACAGTGAGACTGGCGATTGCAGCAAAGGTGATGACGGCTTCCCAGGAGGGGCGGAATTCGTGGAGGGGCCCGAGCAGCAACCGCAGCAGCAGGCCGAAGCTCGCAGCTTTACTTGCTGTGGCCAGATAAGCGGTGACAGGAGTGGGAGCACCTTCGTAAGCATCCGGGGCCCACATGTGAAGGGGCGCAGCGGCAACCTTGAAGAGGAGGCCAAGGACGATGGGGATTACGGCAAGGAGGATCAGAGGGTCATTGGGGACCCGGTTGGTCAGCATGGCTGTGATTCGTAGATAGTGGGTTGCGCCGGTGAGGCCATAGAGGATGGAGAAACCGTAGAGGAGGAGGCCACTTGAGAATGCACCGAGGAGCAGGTATTTGAGGGCAGCTTCATTCGAGCGCGGATTGGTGCGAAAGTAGCCGGTGAGTGTGTAGAAGGAGAGGGCCGTGATCTCAAGACCGATGAACACAGTGATGAGTTCGGTGCCAGAAATCATCAGGTACATGCCAGACTGGGCCAGCAGAATGAGTGAGTAGAACTCCGGGTGGTCCTCGTCATTCGATTCGAGATATCTGTAAGCACCGATGGCCGAAAGGAGGGCTGCAGCGAGGCAGACTGAATTGAGGAAGATGCCGAAGCGGTCGATCAGAACCGCACCCTGAAAACCTGTAAGACCCAGGAAGTCGGTCTGACGCCAGAGGCCGATTGCAGCCAGCACTTCCCCAATAGTGAGGAAGATCACATAGATGCGGCTCGATTCAAAGCGCATGAGCAGCAGGGCGCACCCAAAGAGGGCAAAAACCAAAGCTGGAAGAATCGAGAAGAAGTCGTTGACTGACATTTAGGGATGCAGCCTTTCGACGATTTTTTCCACCGGTTCGGCGATGATCTGGAAGTAGTAGGCAGGCTTGACTCCAATCCAGATCGACCAGGCGATCAGCGGAGAGGCGATGAGCCACTCGCGGAAGCCGAGATCGGGCAGATGGGCGTTGGCTTCGTTTGTTACGGGCCCAAGCATGGTGTGCCGGTAGAGGCTAAGCATGTAGCCGGCAGCGAGAATGATCCCGATGACGGCGGTGGCAGCCCACCAGGGCTGGGCGAGATATGCGCCACGAAGGATTGTGAATTCGCCGACGAAGCCATTTAGGAGCGGGAGGCCGATCGAGCTGAGAAGCGCGATCATAAAGACGGCGGCAAAGCCGGGCATGCCTTTGGCAAGGCCACCATAGTCTTTGATCGCACGTGTGTGGCGGCGGTCGTAGGCAAAGCCGACCAACAGGAAGAGCAAGCCGGTTGAGATGCCGTGATTGAGTTGCTGGATGATGCTGCCGGAGATTCCGGTGGAGTTTAGCGTGAAAATGCCGAGGGTACAGAAGCCGAGGTGGCTGACGGAAGAGTAAGCGATCAAGCGCTTCCAGTCGGTTTGGGCAAGACAGATCCAGCCTCCATAAAGAATGGCGACGATCGAGAGAGCGGCCAGGATTTGGGCGTCGAGGCTTGCCTTGGGAAGCAGAGGCAAAGAGAAACGCAGGAAGCCGTAAGTACCCATCTTGAGCATGACGGCGGCGAGCATGACAGAACCGGCAGTAGGCGCCTGGGTGTGGGCGTCGGGCAGCCAGGTGTGGAAGGGGAAGATGGGGATCTTGATCGCAAAGCCAAGGAAGAGGGCCCAAAAGACAAGGCGCTCAGTGGATGGCGTGAGCCTGGTGTTGAGTAGGGGCGTGAGATCGAAGGTATAGATGCCGGTTTGGGCGGCATGTTGGACGTAAAGCGTGAGGAATCCAATCAGGAGAGCAATGCTGCCTGCCACGGTATAGAGAATAAACTTGAAGGCGGCGCGGCGGCGGTCTTCTGCGCCGTAGATCGCGATCAGGAAGTACATCGGAATGAGCACAGCTTCAAAGCAGATGAAGAAGAGCAGCAGATCATGCGCGAGGAATACACCGTGGCAGCCAGCGGCAAGCAGCAACAGCATCGCGTAGAAGGTGCGCGGCATCTTGGGCGAAGCGAGAATGCCG
>CAZZGS010000052.1:0-13333 GCA_964653845.1 uncultured Bryobacter sp. | reverse complement strand
GTCGAAAGCTTGAAGAGGAACTCTTCCGGCGCCGGCCTTCGACGTAGTTTGCTTCTGTGTACTCAGGAGATGGCATCGTTCTTATTACTGCTTCGGAGGCACGACAGCGGGGGCGGCAGAACCAGCGGGATTGGGCTTTACGGGCGGCGCGTCTGTGGGAGCAGCCCTAGGTGGAGCTACTCTTGGCGAGACGGGCGCATTGAAATTAGGCACTCTTCCCCCATTACCGTAGCTCAGCCCCTGTTGCTCGCCAATGGCTTTGTATCGATCGACCAATCGATCGGCTTCGGTAGAGAACCTCTGGTTCGGATTCTGTTTTGGTGTTGCATCCAAAGGAAGCGCAACTGAATCGGGAAGCGGAGGTGCCATTGGTTTAGCTTCGGGGCCTACGTTCGCGATTTGAGAAAGCTCGAGGATCTGTTGGTGTACGCCTTCAAGCACCACAAGCACTTCTTCCAGCCCCTTCTCAAATGCCGCCGGTGCTACATAGATTTCCTTGAATAGTTTGCCTTCTCTAGACACACGGACAGGGCCAACCGGCAACCCTTTAGGAAAGATGCGATCGTCGCCGGAGGTATAGAAGATCTCACCCACTTGTACTGCTTGCTCGTTCTGGATGTAGTCCACCAGCAGTTGGTTGTTTCCCTGGCCACGTGCAGTTCCATGAACACGCGATTTATCTGAAACCACTCCGCAACCGAAAGTTGGGTCGGTAATCAGCATGACCTGTGAGCCAGTTGGATAAGATGCCGTCACTTTTCCCACGATTCCATCTGGAGTGATCACAGGCATGCCCTTCAGCACACCTGAGGTCGAGCCCCGGTCAATAAAGACAACCTTCGAATTCATGCCCGCTCCAGCTCCAATGATGCGGGCTCCAATCGTCTTATTTGGATTGCGTTGAACGAAAGAGGCCATGGCTTCGACGCGTTTCGCGGTGGCCAGTTCTTCTTTCAGATATTGATTCTCCAGTTTGAACCGGTCGACGTCGGCTTTCAACGTCTGGTTCTGTGATCGAATTTCTATCAACTGCCAGTACTCACCGGCGAGGCCGAAAGTATTCGCTCGAATCCCCTCAAGAACGCGTGCGAGGGGGGTGATGGCGGTAACCGCCCAGACGCGAATCAAACGCACATCCTGGTTGTTCTTGACCTGAACGGCAAGCAGCACCAATTGCGCCATGATGACAATCACCAGGACGGACAAATTGCGATATCTGCCTAAGAATCCATCCATGCTTGCCCGAGGGCGCTCCCCTACTCAATCGCTATGCGGCGCAGCAACTTGAAATCGGAGAGCATTTTGCCGATGCCAAGTACGACGCAAGCCAGCGGATCTTCAGCAATCGATACAGGCAAGCCTGTTTCCTGACGGATGCGCTTGTCGAGGTTCTTGATCAAGCCACCGCCTCCGGTGAGTACAATTCCGCGATCCGAGATGTCGGCGGAGAGTTCTGGAGGCGTACGCTCCAGGGCAACGCGAATTGCGTTCATGATCGTCGAAATGCCTTCGGCCAGGGCTTCACGGATTTCTTCGTCGCCAATGGTCAAAGTCCGCGGAACACCCTCAATCAAGTTACGACCTTTGATTTCCATCGTGATCGGCTTATCGAGTTCGGATGCCGAGCCAATCTTCATTTTGATTTGCTCTGCGGTTCTTTCGCCAACCAGAAGATTGTACTTGCGCTTCAGGTACTGGATGATCGCTTCGTCGAGTTCGTTACCTGCCACACGCACCGAGCGGGAATAAACGATACCGGCCAGAGAAATGACAGCGACGTCGGTTGTGCCACCACCGATATCGACAACCATGTTGCCGCCGGGCTCGGTAATGGGGAGTCCAGCACCGATTGCCGCCACCATCGCCTGCTCCACCAAATGCACTTCGCTTGCTTTGGCGCGGTAAGCAGAATCGATAACCGCACGCTTCTCGACTTGAGTGATCTCCGAAGGGACACCGATTACGATGCGGGGGTGAACCAGCATCTTTCGACCGTGAGCCTTCTGGATGAAATAGTTCAACATGCGCTCGGTCACCTTGAAGTCGGCGATGACCCCGTCCTTCATGGGACGGATAGCGACGATGTTGCCTGGCGTGCGGCCGAGCATTTCTTTCGCTTCTTTGCCAACGGCTTCTACTTCGCCGTTGTTTTTATTGATCGCCACGATCGAAGGTTCATTGACAACAATGCCCTTACCTTTGGCATATACGAGGGTATTCGCCGTGCCAAGGTCAATGGCGAGGTCGGACGAAAATAGGCTGAACAGCGAGCGGATATTCATGAATGCGGAAAACGCTTGTCTATGTTAGGGATTTTGGGTCGACCCAGTGTTTCAATGAAAATTACTAGGCCTAATTTGAGCGTAGCAACAGCATCGCCCTTTTGCACCACTTTCAGAGAAGGAGAAAAATATTTTTGAAATTGCAATACCCCCATGTGAGGGTACAAAAGGAAAGACCCTATACCCTCAATGAAGTTTGAGAATCTCCCCATATGGTGTCTAGGCCAAAAATCGGATTCAGTGTACAAATGAGTTTCACCTGAGGAGAGCAACGAAATGTTAGTCGGAATCGAAGACAATCCTGGCAATGTAGTAAACCCGGAAAACTGCCGTTTGGTTGGCAAAGAATGCCGGGACTGCGTTTGCTCGAGCGCCTCTGTCGTCGCCCTCCTCTGCCCTACTCTCGACGCCGCAGGTGCACAGCAAACGTTTTTTCAAATGTACCGGAATCAGGGTTGCGTCGGTATGGCGCGGGCTTTCGTGCGCGAATACTTAAGCGCAGCTGAGCCGGAATTCTTCGAACCGATCCCAGTGCCAACGTCAAACTTGTATGAGATTGCCGCCTGCGCCTAACGAATCAGGTGAAACTTCTCCTGCCGGCGTAGAACCCACTGAATTTTTCCGTCCCCGCCAACCATCGCATCTTCTTCCATCCCGACAAACAATTCCTGATTGCCCCACTCCGGAACCGGTGAGCGGCTCGACAATTCAATCGAGAACCAGGTATTGGGCAACAATTTGACATCTCCCCGTCCAGGCACCCCTTGCTGACGGTCCCAGAGGCCGATCAGTGGCCCGGCGCCATGCCCATGGTCTCCAATGGGGTGAGAGTAGACGGTGCCCTTGATGCCTAGCTCACGCACTTGCTTGAGCGCGTCGGCCAGCACTTCGTTTCCTGTTCGCCCTACGACCATTCGCTTCATGACGATATCTTGCATCTTTTTAGAATTCTCCAGGGCATTCACGATTCCGGCAGGAGGGCCAGCTTCGCCCTCTTTGAGCACATAACCCATATGCTGGGTATCCGTCGCCAGACGCATCGCCGTCAAGCCGTAATCAACCCAAAGCACGTCGCCACGTTCAATGACGATCGGTGCCTCTTCCTGCTGCAGAATCTGAAGGCGTTCACCATTTTTTCGCTGCACGCGCATCCCGGGCTGAAACCAGGTGCCGAAACCCCGGCGCTGATTTTCCTGGCGAAGCCACCAAATTACATCCTGATCGGTCGTCTTTCCGGGTTGGATTACTTCGTTAGAAAACGCGCGGCTGATGATCGAATGGACGTTTTCCATCAACCCTTGGTATACCGGCACCATCTCAGGTGCGCGGAGGGCAACAAAATCGAGCGCCAGACCTTCAGCCCAGACGAGCTTCTTGCGGTTTTCGGGCCCAATTGCCTCCTCAAGCTGCTCGCGTTCCCCAGCCGAGAGGCCATCAGAGAATGCATGCGTTTGAGAGACATCAATCGCAATCTTATTGGGTTTGCGCTCGTCGATCAGTTTCTTGAGAAGAATCCACTGGGAGTCGCCCAAAAGCTCGATGCCGCTATCAGGATCGCGATAAACCTCATAGAGGCCACCTTGAGAGCCGCCGCCCAGCGCCAGTCGCTCGATGCCTTTTCCCGGGCCACGATCAAAGAACACATATATCGTCCGGCGTCTGGCGGCAAACATCGTTGGGGAGACCAGCGAATAGAAGACCGGATCTTCGTTGTACTCTCGACTGGATACCACCCACATATCCAGCCCGTGCTTGCGCATCAGATCGGGCAGATTCTTTTCGAGCCGGAATTTCAACCAGGATTGTTGCAGCTGGGCCTGCTCTCGTAAATCAGGAACTGGAGGGGGAGCCCCTACAAGCGTCAAAGCAAGCAGCGGCAGGCACAGCAACTTCATTCTAGATTTCTCCAACTTGCAATCTGGTAGCGACGAAGGGCGTCTCAGAAACGGACGTGGCGGTAGAACTACGAAGGATGCGCACCCAGGACCTCGCCGATTCAAAGACAATTGTTGCGGTGAGAATCAGGAACAGCCCGCAGATTGCAGCATCCATTCGTTCATTGAAAATCAATTGTTGAAACTGGACGACCTTGGCAGCGGTAAGATTCCCTACGGCAATCTGCCCCTCCAACTGGTCAGCCCGTGCTAAAAAGCCAAGTCGGGGGTTGGTTGCAAAGATCTTGATCCACCCAGCCGAGAATGTAACGCTTAGCATCCAGGCTAGTGGAATTGCCGTCACCCATACATATTTCGCTCGGAACATCTTGATTAGCACTGTTGTGGCAAGACACAAAGCAATGGTGCCCAGCAGTTGGTTTGCGATTCCAAAAAGCGGCCAAAGAGAATTGATGCCACCAAGCGGATCAAGGACACCCTGATAAAGGAACCATCCCCAGCCCGAAACGACGAGCGCGCTGGCGATCACAACGCCCGGCATCCAGCTGGTGCGACCGAATGGCTTGTAGACCTGACCGACGAGGTCTTGCAGAAGGAATCGTCCCACTCGAGTGCCGGCATCGATTGTCGTCAGAATGAAGAGCGCTTCAAACATGATCGCGAAGTGATACCAGAAACTGAGAATTGCTTTTCCGCCGTCGGACGTCATCGAAAGGGCCTGGGAGAAGATATGCGCCATGCCAAGCGCCAGCGACGGTGCCCCGCCTGTGCGGGCAAAGAGGCTGCTCTCGCCTACGCTCCGCGCCAGTTCTTCCATGTGGGCCACGGTAACCGGGTAGCCCCATCCGGTAATCGTCGTCACGGCGGCCTCTGGCGATGCACCAACTACACCGCCGGGCGAGTTGATTGCAAAGTAGACGCCCGGCTCCATCGCACAGGCGGCAATCAGCGCCATGATGGCAACCATCCCTTCCACCAGCATTCCGCCATAAGCAACCGGGAGCGCGTGGCTCTCGCGTGCGAGAAGTTTTGACGTCGTGCCCGACGAGATCAGCGAGTGAAAGCCCGACAAGGCACCACAGCCGATCGTGATGAAACAGAAAGGAAAGACAGTGCCGGCAAAAATGGGGCCAGACCCATCGACAAAGCGCGTCATCGCCGGCAGGTTGAGTTCGGGGCGGACAAACAGCACACCCACCGCAAGCATTGCCGCAACACCCAATTTGACGAAGGTACTCAGGTAGTCGCGGGGAGCGAGCAAGAGCCAGACCGGAAGTGCGCTCGCACAAAAGCCGTAGCCAACCAGAATGAGAGCCAGAGTGGTTCCGCCAAAAGTAAAGTAAGGGGCGAGCGTGGCGGATTCGGCAACCCATTTGCCACCAAAAATACTCAGCACGACAAGAACGAAGCCGATGGCAGAAATTTCAATAACGCGTCCAGGGCGAAAGAATCGCAGGTAGAGACCCATTAAGATGGCAATCGGCATGGTCGCAGCAATGGTGAAAGTCCCCCAGGGGCTTCCCTTGAGCGCATTCACGATGACAAGTCCAATCACTGCCATTAGGATGATCATGATCAGAAGAACGGTAATCATCGCAGTGATCCCGCCAACATTGCTGATCTCTTCTTTCACCATCTGCCCCAGACTCTTGCCGTCGCGGCGAATCGAAAAAGCGAGGATCAAAAGGTCGTGCACAGCCCCGGCTAATGCAGCACCAAGAATGATCCAAAGCGTGCCGGGAAGGTAGCCGAACTGAGCGGCGAGGGTAGGTCCGACAAGGGGGCCAGGCCCGGCAATGGCGGCAAAATGGTGCCCGAAAACGATCCACTTGTTCGTAGGCTCGAAATCATGTCCATTGCGAAGGCGTTCAGCAGGGGTAGCCCTGTCTGCACGAAGATTGAGGATCTTTGTGGCGATGAAGGTACCGTAGAAGCGATACGAAACCAGGTACACACAAGCAGCGGCGACAACGATCCACATGGAGTTGATCGATTCGCCACGATTAAAGGCCACAGCCGCCAAACACCCCGCGCCAAGCAATGAGATGGCGACCCAAAGAAGGACATTTCCCACAGATTTCATATTCAACAAAGATTATCATAGCTGAATTGCCCCAAATTCACTCTGAGCCAATAACCACGGGCCTTCCGCAGCTATTTCCTCAATTTTTCGAGGATCTGGCCGACAAGCATATGGTGAAGGAATTGTCGATTTCGTTTGTTGATCTGGAGCAAAACTTCGCGTCGAAACCGACCGAGGGATGGAAACAGCTCAGAGCCTGGAAGGAAGAGGATCATCTCAACTTTTCAGAACTCGCCACCGGCTACTTAAAGTCGGCGCTGGACAGTCGCTTTTCCCGGCTGGTGCTTTGCCTGTTGCGTGAGAACGAGAACGACCTGGATTCTCTGCTCTTTGCGGCGACTACTCTCAATCTTCAGGAGTCCCTTCACTTGGCCACACTTGCCAGCAGGGTCGACCCAAAACTTCCGGCGGCGTGGGCTAAGAAGATGGCAGAACTGCTCGACCACTCTTCGGCTGCCACACCAGTCGACAGTATTGCTAGGCGGCTCGAGATATTGGCCAAATGCATGGATCCGATGCGGGCGGCTTCGCTGCTCAACCGAATGAGTTCCCACGCGGATCCCCGGATCCGCTCAAAAGCAGTTCTCTTGAGTGGCAAGCTCGATCCTGCTGCCGATGTCCTACCTGCGTTCGAAGACGACAATCCGCGAGTTCGGGCAAACCTACTCGAGTCGATGTGGGGGCGTCAAGACCCGTTGGCGCTCGATCAATTTGAACAGCACTCCAATCGGCCGCACATCAGGGAATCCATCAACGCTCTGCTGGGTCTGCACAAGGCAGGCCAACTTTCGGCGCGTCGCCGGCTGATCGAATCTGCAGAGACTGCCGATACCAGTCGTCAATTGGCAGCGGTCTGGGCCATGGGCCAGACTCAGGATCCGCGCCTCTTAGTCTATCTTCAGCAGAAACTGCGCAATTCCGCAGGCCCAAAGCACTCATCCATGCTTCGGGCAGCACGGCGTCTCAAACAGTTCCAGGATCACTGCACCTCACTTCCCCGTCTCTTCATGGCGGCCCAACACTATGAATCCTTGGGGCCGGGTCGAATCCGGGTCTCACTTCTATTGCTGAATTCGAATGGATTGGCCGTGCTTCCAGATCAAGTCTTCCCGACCCAATTTCTACTTCGCGATGGCGACATAATACTCGACCACTTTCAGCTCGAATATAAGAAATCGGAAGATCGATTGGACGTGGCGTTCCTCGTGCCAAAATCAAGTCCACTTCTCCAACTGAGCTTACAAGAATCGCTAGAGATGGCTTTTGAGACAAAGCGAAGCGCAGATGCCTGGACCGTGCAGCGTTGGCCCGTCGTGCCAATCGAAAATTGCCAACGCTATGCAGCAGTTGAGTTCTCTACTTCGAAGGCTTTCCAGTCTCACCAATTCGATTCGGCAGAGAATCTTGTAGCCGCGTCCTTCAGATCGGCGGTGGACCGCATAGTGGGTGCATATCCGAAAAGCGGGGCACCAAAGCACTTGATTCTAATAACAGACCCTACGATGGACCCTGGCCTCGAACCGTCTATAGAGTGGGCTGAGGAGATGCGACGATTCCAAATCACTCCACACTTGTTGTCACTCACCGAATTCACTCCCAGCGCCTGGAACATCTGGAGGCGACTATGCCACAACACAGGTGGATCCTGCCTTTCCGTCGAGCTCAATCAATTGGCCACTGAGCTCAGGCAGCTCTGCCTGAGCCTTCAGATGAGGATGGATCTTACCTACTCGCTAGAGCGGGCCGACCAGTCGCGCTCGTTCCAAATTGAATTTGTTTCGGAAGCTGGCTATGCCAAACTTAGCCTCGATTCTACTGACCGTTCCATCAACCAAACGGCTCAGAATCTGGGCAGCTTCGACAACACACGATACGTGTTGGACCCGCCTTTTTGATTGACGCTGTCGACAACTTTCCATTCTCGATCCATAGCGCCAACATAGAGAGCCTGCTTGCGTTCCCTACCAGCCAAAATGACGTTCAGATTGCGTCCTGGATACTCAAGAACCCGATACTGCAGGCTCTCGCCTTCCGCCTTCCAGCGGTCGGCCTGAGGTGTGCCAAGTTTTCGGGCCACAGCGAAAAAGTCATCTTCGGGCCCAAGTCCTAGACTTTCCTGTACGACAGGCTTGTAGGAAACCATCTCGCCAGATTCCATGCCGCGATAATAGAAGATCACTAGAGCTACCAGAAGAACAGAACCGGCGAGAACAAAGAGAATCAACTTTCCGACTTTTTTCTCGGAAGAATCAAGGCGAAACCCACTCCCACGCATGCTCGCTGAAGCACTCTTCGGTGCAGCTTCGGATTCGACAACCACCTCGCCTGCCCGGACTCGGGGCATTTCGAGCACACGCTTCTGCACTGGCCAGACCTGCCCTGCTTTGTAGTAGAGAGAGCGATTCAGACCAACAATCATGACTGGGCGATCTGAGGCCGACACTTCGCCCAGATAACGGCGCGGCACCCAAACCTGCGTTTGGTCACCTTGATTCTCCACGAGAAATTCAGACCAGTTAGCTTCGATTAAACGCCAAAGATTCGTCTCCAGATTGCCAACGGATGGATGAAAAGAGAATTCTCGCTCAGCAAGCTGGTCGAGCGGTGGTGGGTAAGGAGCGCTTGGTTCTCGCGCGGAGGGCTGGGTTGACATCGTCTTAGGCCATCTTCAAGAAATCCATATGCTCAAGCAGCGCCTGGCTGGGTGGCATCACAGTCTGAATCAGACTCTCCGGGGATACTGCTTCGTCAAAGGCATGAAAGAGACTCAGTTTGGCGAGTGCGTACTCTTCATTCCACCGCAAAGCCGATCCCATCCGGGCAGCGCATGGAGCCAAAGCATCTTCAGTCAATTCAACGGCAACTTCAAAATGAGTTTTGCGATCGGCCGTGACATCAAAAACATGCTTACGGCCCATCATTCCTTTGAAGATATATTGATAAACCAATCCACTCGCCGCTGAATAAGATTTTTCCCTCTGCGACAAAGGCAAAGGCTTCAGAGTTTCCACCTTCTTTGAAAACCACGAGAACATAAGACTGACTCCAGTCTAGTATGAGGGTAGTGGCTCTATTCGTTTATTTGTGGTTGATGGCGCAAGCCCCGGCGCCGCAGCTTCCGGCGGTGCCCGTCTCCGAGACGCCACCTGTTTACTCCAGCGCAGCGGGCCCAATTCTTTTGCCCAATCTCTGTGCTGAACTCGACATGCCCACACTGGGCCTAACATGCAGTGAAGCCGACCCCTGCCCAACCTACCTTGAGTTCTCAAATGTGGAATTGGTTGGGACAGTTCTTCTACTGGCTGGCAACCTGCACACCACGGCTTCGACCCTTCAATCTATTTTGCTGATCAGCGAAGACGGTGGATCCACCTGGCGCGAAGCTTACGCCCGGCTCAAAGCCAGCGCGCTCGAATCCATGCAGTTCATCGATTTTTCAACTGGCTGGCTCACCGGGCAAACTTCGATTGGCTTGCCCCGCGATCCATTTCTGCTGCTGACAACAGACACAGGCAGAACATGGCGTAAAGTCGACCTTTTTGCGGAGACTCGCGTAGGGGTGATCGAAGACTTTGCCTTCCAGACGGCGAAACGCGGTTGGGTGCTAGTCGACAATCGAGGGAGTGGCGAGGCTGGCAAGTACGAGCTCTACGAAACACAATCGGGTGGAACAAGCTGGGAATTACGGGAGATCTCAGGTCGAATCCCCAAAACGGCTCAGCCTGGTCAGCGAACTCCAACCAATACTTCACGCGTAAGGGTAGACGACAAGAAGGGGCTGCTTCGCATCGAAACTCGAAACGGCAACGCTTGGCGCGAAGTCAGCACCTTCAAGATCAGGCTTGAGGACTGTAAGCCGGGTCAGTAACTGGTATTTTTCGTGGCCGCGCATCGAGCTTAGCCGCAATCAATTGTTTCTTCATTTGCACGCCTTTAGGCGCGGCAGGATTGAGCCCCGCGCTCACAACCTCTTCATCGGTAATCTCAAGCGCAGTTGGCAAATACTTCTGCAGATAATTCTTGATTCTGTCCTGCACGACACGCAAGGGAGACTTGCCTAACAACACGAAGATATACTCGGCCGGGGCATCCATCAAGGCGGCATAGACTAGCGATGGCTTCTGCAATTTGGCTGATTTGAGAGTGTTCTGAAGCGTCTTCGATTTCGCATCGAGATTCTTCCAGGCATCGACTTCGCGCTTGGAGAGCTTGCAATTCTTGATGAAGCTTAGTTTGTCTTTGGGAGTCCATTTCTCGCTGATCGTATGAAGGAAGAGCGAGAACCGATCTTCCTTCAGGTGTGTCCCAAACGGCATCATTCCGCGGTATTTGAGTAGCTTCCCGAAGCCGGCGGAATTAAGCTTGGGCCCGGAAAAACCAGCGAAATAAAGATTCAGAAGCTTCTCTTTTTCCAAGGTCTCAAGAATTGGAAGCGGATTGAATTCCTCGCCAATCTTTACAATCTCTCTTCTCAGTGCCTCTGGCGTGATCAACTCTTCCAGTTTTTCTTCCCGGGCTCGCTGGTATTGAGCGCGTGTCCGATCGTCGAGTTGGAAGCCCAATCTGGCTTGCAGGGTCACCAGCTTCAAGACCCTCGAGGGGTCGTCACTCAAAGCGTGGCTGGTGGCGGTCCTCAGCTCACGCAAAGCGAAATCGGAAAGGCCATTGGTGGGGTCAAGCAGCAAACCGCGCGATCCCTGAGCGAGTGAAATCGCCAGACAATTAATCGTAAAGTCCCTCCCCCGGAGGTCTTCATGAATCGTAGAAGGAACAACCTTTGGCATTGCTCCAGGTTTGGCGAACTTTTCAATGCGAGCCATCGAAATTTCGGCATGCACTCCATTCGGGAAGCTGATTTCGTAACTCTTGCGCACATCGTCCGAGTTCACTACAAGAATTCCAGCTTCTTTCTCGAGAGCCTTAACCAGCTTGAAAGGCGAACCTTCGAGCGTAAAGTTCAGGTCGCGAACAGGAAGACCGGCCAACATGTCACGCAATGCTCCACCAGTGAGAAAAACGTTGATCTGTAGTTTTGCCATCATCCTCTGGACTTCTGAGATAACAAAATTCTGCGACTGGCTGAGGTGGCTCTCCAGCATGAACATGTAATCACTCATAATTTCTTGGCTTCCCTTGGATGAAATTGGTCAACAATCCCACGCAAGCGTTCCTGCTCGACATGGGTGTAAATCTGAGTCGTCGAAATATCTGCGTGCCCCAGTAAGGCCTGGACACTTCTAAGATCTGCTCCGCCATCGAGCAAATGTGTCGCGAAAGAATGGCGAAGCATATGTGGGTGCAAGGCCTTCTCGCTTCCCATCGCACGGCGAAGTTGGGCGAGAACTTTCCAGTAGGATCGGCTCTCAAGCTTCGGCCCGCGGGAACTCACAAACAAGAAGGGTGAACTTTTGCCACGCAACAGCTTGGTGCGTCCCTCCAGAAGATACTGGTCGATGGCTTTGGCCGCTTCGCTGCCGACAGGCAGCAAGCGCTGTCTGTTCCCTTTTCCCGTCACTCTTAAACGCATGGAAAGGGCGTTGTATGCCGATAATTGCACATTCACAAGTTCGCTCAATCGCAATCCAGATCCATAACAAAGCTCAAACATGGCCCAATCGCGCAAGCCTCTTGGGGTTGCCCGATCAAACGCCGCTGCGACTTCTGCCAATCGGACCTCTGGAATCGCCTTCGGCAATTTGCGTGGAGGATTCGGCGTACGCAGAAACTCTGTCGGATCTTTGGTCAATTGCCCTTCAGCCACCAAATACTGCAGCAAACCGCGTAAGGCGGCAAACTTTCGCGCAATACTTCGGCTACTCAGTTTTCGCTCCAAAAGATAATTTTGGAAACGCTGCAGGACTGCAATTTGCGAAAACGAGTCCTCACACGATTCTCGAAGCCAACGGGAGTAACTCTCAAAATCACTCTCATAAGCCTTAAGGGTCGCTGCTGAAAGACCTTTTTCGACTCTGCAGTAAGTCAAATACGACCTTACGGCAGCCGCAAAGGGTGCCTGGCCGAACATTGAGCCAATGATACAATACTGGCATTTGTGTTTGAAACAATTTTGACCTTTTTTGGCTTGGAATCCCCCCGGAAAGCAGGAAATTAGCTTTTGACTAGCGTTTCGACAAAAAAAGCAATGGTTTATCGCTTTGAGCGAGAGACCCTGGCGGGCTTTGTCGACTCGGGAAATCCCTTTGAAGGCGGCTTTGTGCAGTTCCTGAATCGGGAAGGGGTAGTACAGAATCTTCCGCTCGATCAAATTAAGCACATCTGTTTTGTTCGCGAATGGTTAGACCAGCCTCCGTGGACGCGCAACCACTATGCGGTTAGGCCACGGCAGCAAGGCTTGTGGGTCAGGTTTCGTTTCAAGGACGGGGATTCGGTGGAAGCAACAATGCCCAACAGCCTCAGCGCTTTAGACCCAATTTCGATCGTCGCAACTCCGCCTGAACCAGCCGTGGGCGTTCAGAAGGTTCTAATTCCGCGAGCCGCACTGGAATCTTTTGAAGTTTTGGGGGTGGTGGGAAGCCCGCTCAAGAAACAGAAAATCGCTGCCAAAAACCAGCTTAGTATGTTCGACTGAGTTCCACCGGGGTGGATGGATTTGGTGCCGCTGGCAGACCCTGAAGCGGGAAAGTCTTGAGGTCGATCCAGCAGTTGCCGGACGAATTTTGCACAAATACTACCCGGTCGAGCAAAAACTCCCTAGGGCCAGAGTAGGCATCCCATTGCAACTGAGCCTGCTGGACTCTTTCCTGAACTGTGCCAATCTCAAAGTTTTGAGCAAGAGTGATATGGGGGTGAAATGGATAGGGTTCATCAAAGACAAGGGCGTCAGTGGCAAACTTGCGATGAAGTTCTTCCAGTTCCGGCTGTCCAGCTTTAAGCTCCAAATAGATGACAGATGTCCGAGGGAACACACACACTTTGCCGATTTTGACCACTAACGGTCGCGCCAGAAAGCTGAGTGAAAGGATTTGGGATTCGGCTTGAAGGGGGGAAGAGTCGAGGGAACGGGGGGGGAGTAGAGAGATGTGAGATCGCGCGTTGCATTGAGAAACAAGATC
>CAZZGS010000051.1:0-13343 GCA_964653845.1 uncultured Bryobacter sp. | reverse complement strand
TCGTAATTGAGTACCTGGACGAGGACGCTCTTCTCAGGGTCGGATGGCTTGCCGAAAATGCCCATGGAGGCGGCTTCCTTGAGGGCATCCGGAGAACTGAGGTCGAGGCCACCACTCTTCAACTTCGGGTTGTGACAACCCTGGCATTTGGTGGCGAAAAGAGGTCTGGCGTTCTTCTCGAAGACTTCGAGTTGAGCCGGGGTCTGGGCCTGGGCGAGTCCGAGATTTATAAGGATGAGAGCGGTAAGGGAGCGCAAGAACAATACCTCACGATTGCAAGTGACTGACAGCGAGGGGCTCGTCTGTGATTGAGATTCTATCATTTTCGGCAAAGGAGGCTAAACTAAAGATGAAATGATCTTCATGCGCATTTTACTGTCGCTTGCGTGTGCCGGAGTGGCTTTGGGGTGGCAACCCGCAAAGCAGCCGCTGGACCGCGCCGTTGAAGAATTCAAAACCATGACGCAGGAATTGGGGCTGCGCGGCGATAGCCCGGCAGCGAAAAATGCGCGGGGTTCCTTTGTCAGTGGCTGGCACGGGCGAGTCTTTGAGAATTTTCGCAATGACAAGTTGGATGCGACCCCGCATGAGGTGGTGCAGCGAGGGGGCTCGCGGAACCTGTTGCGGCGGAATCAGTTTGGATTTAACGTGGGTGGCCCGCTGGTGATCCCGAAAATTTACGATGGATCACGGAAGACGTTTTTTAACGTGTCCTACGAAGGAGTACGTGAGCGAATCGGGCGCTCGTATCTGAGCACTGTTGCGATCGACGCAGAGCGTGTTGGGGACTTCTCGAAGACAGTGGATGCAGCGGGCAATCCGTTGCCGATCTACGATCCTCAATCGACTCGGGTCAATTCGAATTATGACCCTACTCAACCCGTGACTGTGAGTAATCCGCAGTATGCACGCGACCCATTTGTGGGGAACTTGATTCCGGTTACGCGACTTGACCCGGTTGCCATGAAGACGCTGGAATTTTACCCAAGGGCCAACTCAAATGCGGGGCCTTTTTTCAGAAATAACTACTTTGTCTTTTCACCCGAGACGAATCAGGCGAATGGCATGATCTTCAAGGTGGACCACACGCTGGGCGAGAGGCACCGGCTGACCTTCAACGGGTCGTTCACAAGCGGGTTGGCAAAGGCACCGAGACTCTTTGACACCATTGCCGACTCTGGCTTGAACGATCGCGACTTCAGCGCACGTCGCGGGGTACTGGATTGGACCTTTACGCGCAACGCTTCCACTGTGCATGCGCTGACCTTCGATGTGCAGTCGGACAAGACACAGAGTGGAAGGCCAGGCCAGGAAGGTGCGCTCGCCACGATTGGCCTAAAGGGTCCTTTGCGGGATGCGTTTCCGGCCTTTCGATTTGGGGCTTATCTGTCGACCGGCCGCGTGAATCCGAATATCGTGAGCGGGCACAATTACTACTACCTGACAGATGCACTATCGACAAGAGTGGGCAAGCATCGCCTGCGTGGTTCTGCACAGTTTCGCCGCTATCAGGTGAATGGGTATTTGCCGCGCTGGCCGGCGGGGTCGTTCGATTTTGGACCTTCGCTAACTTCGCTGCCTGGAGTTAATAATACGGGCCATGGCTTTGCCAGCTTCCTGATTGGACTGGCTGAAGGTGGGGCCGCAACCATTGTGGAACATCCTTCTTATTGGCGTGGAAACTATATGCGGCTGAGTGCAGCCGATACGTATGAATATGCGAAGAATCTGGTGATCACGATGTCATTCGCGATGGAGTTGACTGGTGCGCGGAATGAGAAGTACGACCGCTTTAGCAGCGTCGATCTGAGCGAGATCAATCCAGCCAACGGCAGGCCTGGGGCGTTGATCTTTGCCAACCGCAACGGAGTCGGCCGCGCCTTGCAGAAAGCTATATGGAGGCCAGAAACCAGCATCGGTATCGCCTGGAACCCGGGTGGGAATTCCAAGAGTGTAGTGCGTTTGAGTTATGGCCTGAGCCATGGCGGAATCCCGATTTACACCACGCAGTGGGCCACGCAAGGCTTTGTTTCTCAGCCCACTTATGTTTCTTCGAACATTCAATTGAGCCCGGCATTACGGCTCAGGGATGGTGCGCCGGGGCTGGATCGTCCTCTGCCAGACCTGCGCCCGGAAGGAGCGAATTTCACAATTGCCGATCTGGTGCAACGACAGGGTAACGTGCCGCGCTACCAATCGGCTGGCTTGTCTTATGAGAGGTCATTGCCGGGACAGACGGTGTTGAGTGTGAGTCTTGGACATGCGCGAGGGCAGCGGCTTTTTGCCCCAAGCAATACGGCCAACCCAAATGCGATTTAGCTGTCCTACCTGGGTGAGCGGGATGCCTTGAATAGCGAAGCGTTTCGCCGCACGATTCGACCCTACCCGCAGTATCAGAAATTCAGTCTCTTCAATTCCTGGCCTTCGGGTAATTACAAGCGGAATGCGGCTGTGGTTCGCGCAGAGAAGCGATCGGCAAATGGACTGGTTTTGAATTCGACCTATGAGTTCTCAAAGCAGATGGACGACTACTCGGGCCCGGTTGGCGTTCAGGATTTTTACAACATCAAGAACGAATGGAGCAAGACTTTGAGCAACAATCCACACCGGCTTTCGTTGAGCTTCAGTTATGAATTGCCGGTTGGGGCAAAGAAAGCCTTCCTTGAGTTTCAAGACTGGCGGCGTTATCTAGTGGACGGCTGGGCCGTGTCGGGAATCACTTCGATGCAAAGTGGCGAGCCGCTGGGATTGCGACCGCAGTTCAACAATACCGGTGGAGTGATTGAAGCCCTGCGTGTGAATCTGGTGGATGGAGCGGACCCACACTTGGCGAACCCCGGTCCGAACCGGTGGTTCAACACGGCAGCCTTCGCGCAGCCACCCGACTTCACTGCCGGTAATGGCCCCAGAACCCATCCGCAACTGGTGGGCCCTGGATCGCAGAACCACGACCTGTCGGTAAGCAAGAGATTCGCTTTATCCGCTGAGCGAGTGGTGGAACTCACAGCGACCGGATTCAATTGGACCAATGTTGGGAACTGGGCCGACCCCGATGTGGTGATTGGCCCAGCATCGGCACCGAATGTGAATGCGGGCCGCAGTATTGAATCGAGAGGTGGACGAGTGGTCCAATTAGGGTTGAGGTTGAGCTTTTGAGACGGCTGAGCTTATTGACGCTGATGCTGGCTACCGTTCTGAATGCGGAAGAGGCCCAACCTGCGCCCAAAGCAGCGCGGACGTTGGTTCGTGTTACGGCTGGGGAACAGCAGCCTTCGTTTGAGAAGAAATCCTTCGCGGCAAAGCTTGATGGCAACCCGGCGAAAGTCTTGAGGGTACTGGGGCCAGAGGATGATCTCGTGCTTTTGCTGGTGCTCGACTTAAGTGGCGACCAGGCTCTGGTAGATGCTGCGCGGGATGCGTTGATCAACCAGATTCAGACGCTCCGCAAGAATCATTGGGTGGGCCTGATGCGGGCGCAAGATCGCTTTGAAGCGATTGTGGATCCCACAGCAGACCGGGATAAGCTAAGCGCAGCTGTGAAGGATTATGCGGCGACCGGGAAGGCTGGCCTGTTGAACACGGTTGAGGTGGCGGCAGCCTTGGGGCAGCGGCTTTTGCAGCGGAGTGGTGTGCGCGTGGCTGTGATGTACGTGACCGATAGCAACATCGCGAATTATCGCGAAGACTACACCAACCCGGTTATCAATTCGAGCGACTCACGGGACTTGAGCCGCAAATTTCCCGATGAACTAGTGAAAGAGAAGATTCAGAAGATCTCAGATCAACTGGCGAAGTTTGAGACTCCAGTGTATGTTGTGCAGTTGAGTTTCTTTGGAGATGCGATCAATCAGGCTTATCAGCGTGGGCTCTTGCAACTAGCGGAAGAGTCTGGTGGATCAGGAGTATTTTGCCGAAGCCAGGGAGAGATTCCGGCAGCGATTGAACAGGTATTGACGGCAGCTTCGAGTCACTGGAGCATTGCCGTTGAACTGAAGAACCCGAAGCTGCGATCGGTGAATGTAGCTCTTCGCAACGGGGAGCGGGAAGTACCAAGCCGGGCGCGCTTTGCGCTTGGAAAGTGAGTCGCGCATGAAGAAATTCGCAATAGCTGTGATGGTGGCGTTGCTGGCGTTAGCTGGTTGGCTTGGTTGGCGTGCGGAGCATCAGCGAAAGGTTGCCATGGATCGCGTGACACAACTCGAGGGAGAACTGGCCAAGCGTGGCGTTGTCATCCCTCCGGTGGAAGAAGCTGTTGCCGAACGAGTGGAGCCTGCGCCGGTCAAGCCCTCTGTGGCACCAAGAGAGGCCGTCGATGTCAGCAAGTATTTGCGGATGATCGATGAGTTGCGCAACCGGGCGCATGAGTTGGAGAAGGATCTGCAGGGTTCGCGGCAGGCCGAGGAACAGGCGCATGAACGTACCGCCACGCAGGCGGACGAAGCCAAGAAGTTGAGTGAGCAGGTGGCTAGCGTCAAGGAAGATGGGCTGCGGCAGCAAAGGGTGAGCGAGGCTCTTGACACGGAGTTGAAGTTCAAAGCACAGCGCCTGATACAAGTAGAGACCAGTGAGAAGTTGTTGCAGGAAAAACTGAGCAAGGCAGAGTTGGCAGCCAAGCGGGTGGTTGTGGTTTCCAAGGATGTCGAGGACCTGAATCGCAGGCGTGAGGCTACTTTGCTGACACTGGAGCGGCGGTACCGGGATGTGACGGATCTCTACCGAAACTTCAGCCTGAGCATGCAGACGAGGGAGAACCCGGGACAGGGATTGCAGGCGGGAGACCTATCGCGGATTCAAACGGCGTTGCAGCAGGCCGAAGAAGAGTTGCGGCAACTGCGAAGCCTGAATGCCAGGGTTGCGGAATTAGGGCGGGGAAAGTAAAAAAAAGGCCAACCCGGAGGCTGGCCTTTTCGTTTGCTCCGGCTATTTAGAACTGGAACTGTAAAGTGACGTTCATCAGAGGCTGGCCACCGAGAGATGCCGTGCGCGGGTCATCCTGGAGTTTGCCAAAGGTTGCGGGGTTGCGGAAATCCACTGTGGTTGTGGGTCCGGAAAAGTTATAGGTCTTGAAGGCATTTTGCATATCCCAGCGGAATTGCGCTCTCACTTTCTCCTTGATCATGAAGTTCTTCTGAGCTGAGATTTGAGCCCAGGCCATGCTGGGGCCGGTGAGGATATTGCGACCTGCATTGCCGATTCGGTAAGAATCGGGGTAGGCGAAGGCAGACTGATCGATTACGGCAGGGCGATTGTTGAGAACGAAGCGGTCAGGACCACCGTTGTTCCACTTGCTGAAATCGTAGTCTGGAGTGCCGACCAGATTCGGGCGGCGTGCACCGGCGAAACCGGGCCAGTAATTATTGGGGCTATTGGTAAAGCTGAAGTTGAGCGGGTTTCCGGTTTCCATCGTTTGGATAGTCGAAATTTGCCACCCTCCGAATAGCACATCTTTAAAACCACCGCCGCTCATCCACTTCTTGCCTTTGCCAATGGGCAGTTCGTAGTTTGCGGTGGCGATAAAGCGATGCGTCCGATCATAGCCGGCGCGAGCCTTTTCTAATCGACGGTTCTGGATGGGGGCCACGCCGCCGCCAGAGTTATCGGTATCGGCGCTGTTGATTGCCTTTGACATGGTGTAGAAGGTGTTCAAGTAGAAGCCCGAGGACATGCGCTTTTCAAGTTTGATCGTTCCTGAGTGGAAGGTGGAATGACCAAAGTTGGAACGCATGGCAATGTTGCCAAACTGCGGATAGGGGCGGAGGTTTTGAGCTGAGGCCAAAGCGGCGTCCCGCTGTGCGGGAGTAGATGAGGCCATGAAGTCGCTACCGAAGCTATTGGCTTCCCAACGTTCGATCAGACCTACGCCGCCCGATGCCTGATAGCTGCCTTCGATGAGGTAGTCGCGGGCAAATTCATGCTGGATGCTGAGGTTCCAGTTCATCACGTAGGGATTGCGCAAATTCGGATCCCACTGGCTGACGTTGCGACCGCTGAAGTTCGTTCCGAGGAAGGGACTGGTGCCGTTGACGATTACCGGTGATCCCGGCATGATCCCCCTGCTGATCTGGTAGATCGGAGTCGGATCACCCGGAAGAGGCTGTTGCACAGCGGTGCCGACATATTCGTCATATTGGTCGCGGCCCGTGGGGAATTTGACGTCCACCGTGTAGAAGCCGAAGCCGCCACGAAAGACCCATTTCTGCCACGGGTGCCAGGCAAGACCCAAACGAGGATTGAAGTTGTTGCTATCGCGCTTGTTCAGGCCTGATTTGGGATGGGTCACACCACCCTTGCGGCCCGTAAGCGTATCAGTGGCGTTCGGATCAAACTGGCTCATTGCTCCGTACTTCGTATTGTAGGGATCTTCGTTGGAATAACGCAATCCGACGTTGGCTGTAAGCGTTGGCGTTATCTTCCAATCGTCCTGGAAGTAGAAGCTGTGGATGGAGGAGCGAGGCAGCCAACTGGTCAACTCGGAACGGAAAGTGGCTGAAGTTACATAGCCACTCAGGAAGCCGGCGAAGGGGCTGCCGGTGTTTGGAACGGCATTGCCAGCCGGTTGCAATCCAGTGGTGGACCCAGAGAAATCAAAAACGACCGGGTTAGCTAAAGTTGCCGAATTCAAACGGAAGCGAAGCAGGTCATAGCCCATCTTGAAGGCATGCGTGCCTCTAATGATCGACAAGTCATCACGGAAGGAAAGGGTTTCGTTCGCAAAGCGGCTGGGGGTTGCACCACTTAGGCCGTACATGGTGTTCGGCGAGTTACGATCACCACTGCCAAAGGCGGGCATCAGATCCCCATTCACATTTGGAATGCCAAGCTTGGACGCCCAATCCTCCTGGTATGAGGGGACAATCGTTTGCCCAGCCCGGCGATAGTAGCCTACGCGAGCATCATTCACCACAGTGGGAGAAAGGATGTAGGTCTTACCGAAAGACATGTTCTGGCTTCGGCTGGGATTTCGGTTGCCGGACGAACCATCAAAGACGCCGCGATCGGGGCGAATATTCCAGGGCCGCTGCAAGCCAGGCAGGAACTTGTTGTCAGTCCAGGAATAGTAGATTTTGAACTTGGAGCTGAACTGATGATCCAGCCGCAGATTCATATCGTTTTGATAGACCTGAGCCAGTTCATCAGCGAGGTAGTTGCCTGTTGCGCCGGTGGAATTGAAGGCACCAGCGCGATTGGGCTGCTGCCAGGGATCGAATTCGAGCACCTTGCGAGCAACTGGGTCAATGCGGCTGGTAGGAATGCGATTGCCTGCGAATTGGTCGCGCAGCCAGACACCGTTGACTTGACGAGTTGTGGCAGGATCAAAGATCGGGTTGGCGCCGGCAAAGGTGAAATCACCCTGGCGCATGCCGGGACTCGGGACAGATGCGTCAACTTGGGCGACTTTCTTTTCGTGTAAACGCTGGAAGCCGAAGAAGAAGAATGTCTTGTTGCGGCCATCGTAGATTTTAGGAATCATCACAGGCCCGGATATGTTGGCATCAGGCATCATGAAGAAGCCAGGGACGCCGTTGGGGCGGGTAGAAGTTGCCTGGGAAGACTGCAGACGATCAAAGAACAAGCGGTGTTGCATATTGCGTGTGCGACCAAACCAGGAGCCCATGCCGTGCAGTTCGTTGGTGCCGCTCTTTTTTACTGCGCTGATAACGCCGCCCGCAGAGTGACCATATTCGGCAGGAGGCAATGTGGTGATTACCTTTACTTCAGCCACTGAGTTCAACATCGGACGGCTGGTCTCGGTACCGCTATTTTGATCGTTGCCATTTACGCCGTCTTCAAAGAGGCCGATCGCCCCGGCGCGCTGGCCGGCCAGGTGATAAGCACCGAGGCTGCCACCGAAGGCATAGCCACCAGTGGTCATACCGGGGACGATGTTCATTGTTGAGTTTACGAAGCGTTGGTAGAGCGGAAGGTCATAAAGCACCTGGCCCGTAACCACGGTGCCCGTAGAAGAGGTTTCTGTTTCGAGCAACGGAGAAGCAGAAGTAACTTCCACTGTTTCTGTAAGACTTCCGACTTGTAGAGCGACGTCTACAGCGAGTGTGTCGCCTGTGCGAAGATCCACAGTCTCGGTCATCTTTTTGAAGCCCGCACCTTCAAAGACAACCTTGTACTGCCCTGGTTGCAGAGACAGGACGCGGTAGATCCCTTCATTGTTGGTGATGCCGTTGGATGTGATGTTGGTGGCGGTTTGAACAATGAGCACTTTCACATTCGGGACAACGGATCCACTGGAATCTGTGGCTCTACCGGTAATTGTGGAAGTGCCGATCTGCGCCCACATTGGAGTGAGAAGTGAGGCGAGTACTGCAAACAAGGCTAGTTTCTTCGTCATAGACAATCCTCTTTGAATTGAGATTGGATTTAAAAATTAAAGCTAGCCATGGAGTATATATCTATTCGAGCAGCCTCACTAAATATTTTTTAGTCCTGAATAATGCAATCTAATGCATCATTTCCGACGGACAATCACAAGCCAATCTTCAGCCGGGCTTTCTGGAGGAGTACCCAAATCAACATTGCTTGCCCCGCCACGAACGACATCAACTGTGCTCTTTTGCAATGCGCCACCCGTTCTTGGATTGAACCAGCGCACTGTAAAATTTCCGCTCACACCAGTTAGCTCCAGTGAGCCAGGGCCTCCCTGCGGGAGATAGAGCAAATACACTTCCCCCTTTTTTGAGAACAAGAAGCGACCCTCACTGGAGTCGGAACCTTCCATCTGCCAAAAGGGAATTTTGTTCTCCCTGAATAAAGACAGCGCGATACGGCAGTAATCCCAGCTTTTGTCGCGGCTGCGGAAGTCTTCGGCGACAAGGTCATTTTCGGCAAGTTGGTAACCGAAGTAATATTCGACACCTGCGCCGCCGGCGAGCAGATTTCCCCAGAGCGTCTTCTTGCGAATGTCGTGCATGTTGTGGATCGATTTGCCCTGACGGTCTTTTCCGGCGAAGCCCTGGTAGCCGTCGTCTGGAGGCACGCCGTGTGCAGCCGACCCTTGCTCATCGTTGGCCACAATCCATTTGCGTCCGGTCCTGGCGGATTCTCGTCGCCATTGCAGGGTTCGCTGATTCACCTGATCCCAGTGCATCTGCAGCGAGGCACCCGTCAAAACGGATTGCTCACCGACAAGTTTTGAATAGACGCGATCCTGCCAGGGCGGGAAGGTATGGACTACGGTGTGATGATGATACGGATCGGTGTCGCGAATAAACTTGGCCATGTCTCGCTGCTCTTCAGGAGACTGCGTGTTCTCTTCTCCAAGATTCCAGTTGAGAGCCAACTGATAGCCGAAGCGCGCGATCAATTCCCGCAGATAGAGCTTACGCTCGGGGCCAAGCCGGCCACCATCCATGGCAGCGGGGACGGTGCCTTTGCGGGCCTCGGAGCCGATGCGGTCGTCATCGTTTTCCTGTTCTTGAAGCTTGAAGTGCAGGTAAAGCCCCTTGGCCTGGGCATGGTCAAAAACGATCTGCCATTGATCGAGCTTTGAGACGTCCATGCGCAGCTTGGCTGCAGGAGAGTCCTGGGGCGCGGAGGCATGAGGCCAGACATTGTCGCCATCGCCGCCTGCGGCATAGGTCAGGAAAGAGATGGAATTGAGGCCCTTCGAGGAGAGGTAGTTCAGGGCACCGATCAAGCCCTTGCCTTTGCCATCTTTCCAGGTTGGATCTCCTGTCTTCCAATCCCCGATGTGGGGGGCGTATTTCTTGAGGGGCACTTTGCGCGTGACCGTTCCATCGAAGTCTTCGTAGGCGAGTAGGGTTTCTGGCGAGTCTGTTCCGGCCTTGAGAAAGTATTCGTTATTTCCGGCGAAACGCAGGTAGTGCTCGCCAACGTAATCGAGCCTGCCTTTGGCCCGGAAATCTACACCGTGCTTGTCGGAGGTGCCAATCTTAAGTGAACCAGTATCGCCATCAACTCCTGCGACGGGGGTGCCCGATGCATTGTCAGTAACCGCTACACGAGGGCCCTTGATCATCGAAGCTTTGTAGGTCCATTCGCCGGCCTTGTCAGGAGCGAAGTGGACCCTCCATTGATTTCCGGCAGTGGCAGAAGTAACTCCTGCGTTGCCATCGGCCGCGAAGTATCCAGGCACACGATAAATGGGGCTGCCTGATTTGTGCGTGAAGGTGACATCAAGCCTATAGTCTGTGAAGGGGTTTTCCGCGCCGTCTTCCGCAGCCTGCGGGCCGGCCCAGGTGAGAGTTAGTTTGTGCCAGAGCTTGCGCTCGCCGGTGACACTCGCCGGGGCGGCCAGTGCGGGTAGAGTGATCACCGCAAAGAGTGCGGCACAGAAAATAGAATGTTTCATTTATGCTCCTGAGCAACCTTGTAAAGCTGGCTGCGAAATCCTGACGAGATATCGGTCAAAAATACGGCTGCGTCCGAAGGCCGGCCGTCTGCGATCGCCTGGTACAACCGTTCATGTTTCAGATACTGCAGGCGAAGGTCGATCGTGGCATTACGCAGGCCGCAGGCGAAGAGGCAACCAACCACGGTCATCAGTGCCCGGGCTGCCGATGGGTTGCCGGCAAGATCCCACAGGCACCGATGGAAATCCAGATCTTCGGCAAAAAACCTGGTAAAGCTGCCGGATTCCGAAGCTTCGCGCAAACGTTTCAAATGCCGGCGAAGCTCTGTGAGCCCGGCCTCAGTGCGGCGGCATGCCGCCCATTCCATGACCTTCGGTTCGAGCCAATCGCGCAACTCGCACATCTGCGACATTTCTTCCACCGTCGGATCGACGACCGAAGCGCCCCGGTTGATGCGTTTCATGACCAAGCCACGTGTCTCGAGTATCTGCAGCGCTTCTCGAACCGGAATCGAACTGACTCGAAAGCGAGAGCCGATTTGGCGTTCGACCAATCGTTCTCCTGGCGAAAAGTTCCCGGAGATGATTTCGCCTTCAATCGTGTTTGCAATTGTCTCGGCGATCGAGATTTGCGGCATTTGCCGAATGGATTTTTCTGTGCTCATTTTTAACTAGAATTGCAGGCGTAGGCTGAATTGAAGTTCACGCGAGGCCCTTGCGCTGGTCACCTGACCGAAACGGGCATTGATCTGCCTGCCTTGCGGATCGAATCTCGCGGCAGTGTCGATACCGTCGTACTGCGTATGGTTGAACAGATTATAGAACTCAGTGCGGAACTGCAGAGCAAACCGTTCCGTGAGCTTGAAGTCTTTGCCAAGAGTTGTGTCAAAATTTGTGATTCCGGGCCGCCGAAAGACATCCCGCGGCGCATTGCCAAATTCCAGCCGCCCGGGGGCACCAAAGGCCGAGGTGTTGAACCAGTTCGAGAACGAACGGTTACCTCGGGCCAGCAGCGGATTTTGCAACATCCAGACACGTGGAGCGTCACCACCACCGGTACGATCAACGCCGTCGGCATAGGCAAAAGAAATACCGGACGGGAAGCCTGAAGCAAATGTGGTGATGCCGCTTAGAGCCCATCCGTGAAATACGTTTCGGGCGAATCCGTTGTTTTGGGCAAAGGCAAGATTGGGAAGCTTGTAGGAGTAATTTGCGACGAAGACATGAGTCTGGTCGAAGGGGAGTTTCCCGTAGAGATAGGTGCGGTAGTTTGTGAACATCGGAAGAGAGCTGGAATCTTCGTCCGACAAGCCCATCGCCTTAGACCAGGTGTAGGCGATACCGTATTGTAATGGGCCCGCTCTGCGCTTGTTCAAGCTGACCTGCAGGCTGTGGTAGTTAGACCAGCCGACATCTTCGGCACGCAAACTGACGTTGGTGAATCCAGGGATGGGGCGGATGAAGTTATCGGGTAAAGGCCGATTCGTTGTCGTATCAAGAGATGAGGGCAGGAAGCGTGTTCCTGGGGCGAGCGTGTTCAACTGACGGCTGTGGCGCAAATGGCGGCCCGTGTTGCCAACGTAGGCCGTGTCGAGAAGTATTCCTCCGGGCAGTTTTTGTTGAATACCGAAGGACCATTTGTAAACGGTCGGGATATTTTCCCATTTGGGATTAAAGGCGAAAACTTCATTGGTCGGGAAGGTCGCACCACCGACGGTTCTCAAGCTGGGGATGGTTTCAAAGAAAAGATTGGGCACATCGACGATGGGAGGTGCAGTCACCACGCTTGAACTGATGACGCCTTCGCCTGAGGAGAAGATCGCCTGCTTGTAGGTGCCAATACCGCCACGCACTACCGTGCTGCCCTTGCCTGCCACATCATAGGCAAAGCCGAATCGTGGCTGAATCTGCAATGGGGGATTCCCTCGAAAGCCATTTTTCAATTCCGGCACCCCGCCGGCGACGATGCCATTGAGGGGATTACCGGCATTGGGTACATAGGCTCCGATGAAGACGGCCGGCAGGGTGGCTCCCGTCACCGGATTGCGGGCTACGCGAGTAGTGCCGCTGAGCGCAGGCTCGTAGAGCCGTGCCGCATTTGCCCTGTCGTATCGCCCAAGATCCAGGGCCGCTCCATCGGGATTGCGGAGGCGGTAGTCGGAGAATCTTGAGAAGCGTACACCAAAATCGAGACTCAGATTTCGAGTCGCCTTCCAGGAATCCTGAACAAACCATTCGAGCAGGTACATGCCGGCTGCGCCGTTAGAATACCGGCTGGCCTGACGGTATTCACGGAAGACGCCGTAGGCGGCATTCGAAAACGGATGGTTGGTGTCGAGCGGATTGTTGGCATCGCGGTTAAAGAGAAACCGGCCGCCCAGATCTGCGGATCCGCCGATGCGCGGCCCTTCACTGGCATGCTGCAATTCATAAAAGACGCCAGCCTTGACGTTGTGTTTCCCTTTGAGCCAATTTGTCTGGTTCTGCAGGTTGAAGCGGTCGTCGCGAGCGGCAATTGGCGTACGGTCGTCGTAGGTCAGCGATGGGCTATTGGGAATCCCGGTAAACTGCATGCCGGGAATCAGGCTCGCTGCGTTGGCGTCTGGAAAGAGTTGCGGAAGATCCGACAAGCCATTGTTTTCCCGCTTGTATTTCGAGAGGTCAAATCGTTCGGTTAGATTTCCTTTTTCCTGACTGGTGAACCAACCGCCGCTCAATTCATTTACTAAATTCGAGGTCACCGTTCGGGTCCAGGTCACAGCCTGTGCGCGGTTGAGAAAGTTGTAGTGGTGAGGCTGAAGCTCGAAGTTGGCATTGACCGAACAACAGACGCCAGTTTGTCCACGGAGATCCTGGTCGAACCAGCGCGGCCTGACACTGATGCGGTCCTTCGATGTTGGAAGCCAATCCACCTTGAACTGCATCTGCTTTTTGGGAATCTCGATGCGCTGCTGCATGATGTTGTTGAATCCCTGCGCGAGAAAAGTCGCCGGTGAATTGGGGGCAGGCATGATCG
>CAZZGS010000050.1:0-13415 GCA_964653845.1 uncultured Bryobacter sp. | reverse complement strand
CCGCCTCCCTTGGCTGACCCTCTGCTGCAAGCCAGGGCTCAAGCAACCGCTCGCCCCGCATTGTGGCCCCAGCACCTTCGAGCGTTAACCGGAGATAAGCACCCATATTCAGGCCTTGAGAACTGCCAATGGTTTCGCCCCGCAAAACGTTTTCAGCACTCAGCTTCAAACTCCCGTGGCCGTGCATTGCCAACGCAGCATGGCGCGCCAGCGCCACCAGCGCATCTTCAATCTGCGCACCGTCAATTTTGGCCTTCGCCAAACCCGGCGAAAGATTGATTTCAAGCGCAAGGTCAGGCCCCAATGCACTTTCGATTTTTGGGCGTACCTGTGACACCAGTGCCGCAAAATTCGTGATCTTGGGCGTCACAACAGGGCGGCGTGTATAGGTCTGAAATTGGGTAGTCAGCGAATATAGCCGCTCGGTGGCACCGAGTATCTCTTTCATGTCCTGATGCAGTGTGTGGTCGGCGGGCAGCGAGTTCTTCATCTCCTCGCCATAGCCAGCTACTATCATCAAGAGGTTATTTAAATCGTGGGCCAGCTTGGCGCTCAGCCGCTGCAATGCCTCACCCTTAATGGCCAGACTCTGTTGCGCTTCCAGCTCACGGCGCTCAGCCACATTCGTGGTCAAGCCCGCCATGCTTAACGGCTTGCCCGTTTCATCACGAACCACACGCACCGTTTCGCGAGCCAAAAACTCCCGCCCATCGGCATGACGTGCCAGGAATTCAATCGAAAAAACCGTTCCAGCACTGGTATCGATCCGGTCATAAAACTCATCCACACGCTTGCGCTCACCTTCGGCCACGCGCAATCCCCAAACCGACTTGTCCGGCAACCCGCCCTCCTGCAGAAAGCCAAAAAGCTCGTTTGCTCCAGTGCTGACGTAGGTAATGCCACCAACCGCATAATCTACTTCCCAGAGCATCCCCTCAATCGAGGAAGCTACGAATAACGCCTTCTGATCTTGTTCAGTGAGAGAAGCAACCGGTTGTGCCTTCTCTTCAATAATTAACAGCGCCTCAGACTCGGAGTCTTCTTCCCAGCTCCGAAGCGGCAGCGCCGTGACAACGACGTCTTGTCCACCCCAATTCATTTCACGCTTCGGCGTCGCAATCCCCGAATTCACTACCTGCTCGGCCACTTCCTGCAAACCTTCGATGGGCAGCAGCTCCGCTAGCGGCCTCCCCAAGATCTCATCGTTCTTCTTGCCCACCCTCATTCGGAACTGCCGGTTCGCAGAAACGGCATTCAAATTCGGTCCTACGATCAAAAGGCTCACTGGGATACTGGCGACGATTTCCTGATAGTAACGGCGCTCCGTCTCAACCAGAGCCAGCAGGCGTGCCACCTCTTTTGGCTTCCATTGTTCTAATTCAGCGCGTTCCATCGACATCTTCAGACTTCTCCCACATCCAACAGTCTGCACTCCAGCTCAACCTCACTCAACGGTACTTTGAGCGATTCAGTCAGGAGTACTATTGGTCTAATCGGCTGCCCTGCAGTCGGCATCACCGGGGAGAAGGGGGTTTTCTCACCCCCCAATAGGGGTATTGTCTTAGGGAATTACCTGAGCCACTTTGCCGTTAATCTCGGCCAACTGCAGCTTCACCTGTTCAATATCGTTCGCTTTGGGGGCAAACTTCAGATAAGAACTCAGTTGCTCGCTCGCCCCCTTGTAATCCTGTTTATCGGCCAGGATCATACCCAGAAGGTGGGAGATCTTCGGCATCATATGGTACTGGTCGATCTCGATTCCAGAGCGGCACTGTTTTTCTGCCGACTCTACGTCCTTCAAATTGAAATTGGCCACTGCCGCATAGAAAAACGCGGCAGGGAAGTCGTAGCGGTTCAGCTTGATCACCCTTTCGCTCAACTGCTTCACTTCCACCCACTTCTGCTGCTGCGCTTCCATCACGGCGAGCCCGAGATAAGGCCGCACATACTTGTCGTCTGCTTCCAGCGCCTTCGCGTAGCTAGCCTTGGCAGTGTCGAGACTGTTCTGCATGGCCTGTATGCGGCCCAGCTCATACCAGGCTTCAGCGAATTTCGGATGCAGGCTCACCGCCGTCTCCAGTTCCTTCTGGGCATCCGGTAGCTCATTCTTCTTGAGGGCATTGCGCGCCTTCTCAAGCGCCTTCCTGGCATCCTTGGGGGCCATCAGTGTAGTTGCACTCGTAGTAAAGCCCGATACATCCCCAAGCCGCCGCAAAATGATGGTGCCAACGTCCGGGTTGTCCAGAGTACGGCGGCCAGCCAGGTTTACCAGGCTGCTGCGGTAACCCGGCAGGCTCGCCCGCAATTCGCAATTCATCAGGTCACGCTCACTTACTCCCCGGCTCCGCCCAGGCGTATTGCCAAACACACCCCCTGAATTGCCGCCGAATCCGTCGTTCGTATTGCTGACGCTCGCATCAGGCAACATGCCGGCCCTCTGGCCAACCTGAAATCCAAATCCGCCCTTGGAATCGGTATACCCTTCCGGAATCGGGTTCCCTGCGCCCATGCAAAGCCGCTCAATCGTCACGGTCTCCGGTGGCGCACTTCCGTCTTCCATCCGCACCTTCCCTGACAAAAAGATCGGCCGGTTCTGCATCTGGTCCATCGTCGTCCGCTGCTGGTCTTGCGGGAAGGGATTGTTCGGAGTGCGGGGATTGTTCCCCGGCAGGCCAATATTGCCGCCTCCAGTGTTGCCGCCTCCGATGTTGCCGCCACCCGTCGTTGGCCCGGTTGTTGCGCCTCCCGCATCAGCACCGCCGCCAGTTGCAGGTGGAGTTGTGGTCTGCGCAAACACCATCGCAGCGCAAATCAGGGAAGAAGAAAGAAGCTTCGAATAAATCATGTTGACCCCTTCAATCGAATAGCAGGTTCGCTGGCGGTATTATTTCATAAGGTGACACAGCAATCCATAGGCTTAATCCTCGCGGCGTTTTTCGTCGCCTCCTGCTCAGGCCCCACGGCCAACAAGGAGGTCGAGAAGAAGGAGGCCGCACCCGTTGAACCTGTCTCCGGCCTCACTGGCCTCTACCGTTGCTATGGCCCCTCGCGCCAGTGGGCACAAGATATCCAGGTGCTGCGCGTCCAGAACATTTTCATCAAGTCCCGCCAGGCCCCGCCCGGCAAGGCCTTTGCCTGGCAGGTTACCTTCGTTTCCCCTTCAAAGAACCGCATCAAAAACTGCACCTACTCTGTGGTCAAAGAAGATGGCCTCTTTGAAGGAGTCTACAATCCCAACGACGAAGCCTTCAACGGCGCAAGCAAACTGGCCCAGCCTTTTGTGATCCAGACTGTCAAAAAGGACACCGACGAGATCTACAAAGTGGCTCTTGAAAACTCCAAAGACTACGCACAAAAGAATCCCAACGTCCCGATCTCAATGCTGCTTGAATTCTCCGACCGCAACCCCATCGCCGCCTGGCGCGTGATCTGGGGCACCAGCGTCGGCACCTCTGCTTATTCCGTTTTTGTCGACGCCACCAACGGCCTCTTCCTTAAAAAAGCGTTCTAGGCCAACACTTCATCGTCCAGTGAAGCAATGATCAACAGTTCGCAACCGCTGCGCGTAGTGAGCGAATTATGGATCGTCTCACCAGCCATCCACTCGAAGTCGCCGGCTTTCAAATTGACCGATTCATTTTCAACATCCCCACTCAACACAAGGCACTGTTCGGGCCGGGTATGCCGATGTCGCGGGTATACTGCTCCTGGCTGAAGCCGCAAAATCAGAGTATGCATCTTCGTCTCGCGATCGATGAACAAACTGCGATAGCTCACGCCCGCATACGGGGTGGCCCTCCACTTTATTTCGTCACCACGCAGGATATGCATCTCGGCAGGCGCAGTAATCGCTGCCATCAATCGCTGCTTTAGCGCGGGGCTGGGCCGCTCCAACTCGCCAGAGAAAGCCAGTTGCGCTGCAATCTCAAGAAAATCAATCTCTTCGTCGGGATTCTCTGCGCCCAATAGATTCTTTGATTTAAAGTCCATCTACGGCCACATCCCTTCCAGTTCGTTTTTGAGCCGGATCATCGCGCCTCGAATACTGCTCTTCACCGTCCCCAAAGGCTCACCCAGGCTTTCGGTGATTTGCTGATGCGTAAGGTCACCAAAGAATGCCAGTTCCAGCGAATTCTTTTGTGCCGGGGTCAGAACCTTCATCGCCTTTTTCGCCATGTCTTTCCGCATCTGAAATGCAAGCAACTGCTCCGTGTTAGCAGCACCAGCCATGCGGTCGTGCTCCCTCGGCTCTGGGCCCATTTGTCAGCAAACCGCCAAACCTGAGTAAACACATCCAGCGTCACTTCTTCGGCATCGGCCCGATTCCCTTCGGATCAGTTGCGGCTCCGGGGTCTGTTTTGGACGGATTCATCTTTCCAAAATGTAGTGTATCCGGCTTTGGTCATCCGCAAGACCATCACGCATCCGTCAAAGCACCCCACTGTTCAACCCCGTAATCAAACGGCGGCAAGAGAGGAGGCCAACAGTTGAAGAGGAAGACGATGAGAGATCCAACAATTTTTAACTAGCGTCGCTGACGCAGTGTTGGTATGAGAAGACGCAGTCAGACCGGGCTGCTTGGCGCGGACTTGGCTGCCGACTCCTCGAGTTCTGCATCCTTTTCCCAAGCTTCGCTTTGAGGCCAGAATCCAAGGTAAGAGCCGTATGCGTCAGTAGTGCCCGTGCGGATCGGTGTGGCGGCGGTCAGCGATGATCGTCCCTACCGCAACCCAAATCAAAGAGCTCTAGCTAAGAACACGACGATCGACGGCGTCGTTTCGGGCGCTCTAAAAATTGCACTCGCACAAGACGAACCGTCCATCGCCGCCGAACTCCTTTTAAAGCTCGCACTTCGTTCGTCGCCAAGGACGGCGTCGGGGAATCGCGGGAAGGCTCGGACTAGCGGTGGGCGCGGCGATCAACGGAGGGCTACCTTTATGCGCAACCATGCAAAGGCCATCGTGGCATGTGATTTCTTTTAGTCAGTGACCGTATTTGGTCACCTGGCTCTATTCCGTCACCTGCCCCTCCGCGACGAGTCGTTCCCTGCTTTGTATTCAACCACCAGGCCTAGGAAAGCGCCGCCAGCACGGCCTATTCAACTGGCCCGCCGCATGCATCTAAATAGGGCTGAGATACGACCCAGAAGTACCAAGGACACAATCTGAAACTCTTGATTCAACCGCACGATGGCATCGCACCTCTTCTGGCGGGAATTAAAAGTGCCAAGAAGAGCATCGATATCTTAATCTTCCGCATGGACTTGAAGGAACTGGAGATCGCGCTAAAGGCCGCCTCCAGCAAAGGCGTAGCCGTCCGCGCGCTGATCGCCAACACAAATCGCGGCGGCGAACCTAAGCTGCGAAGCCTTGAAACTCGTTTTCTCGAGGCTGGCATTACTGTAGGGCGGACTGCTGACGATTTGATCCGATACCACGGCAAGATGATGATCATCGATAACCGGACGCTTTTCCTGCTGTCCTTCAACTTTGTTCATATGGATATTGACCATAGCCGAGGCTTCGGCATTGTCACCAGGAGCGTCAAAATTGTCCAGGAAGCGGCGAAATTATTCGATGCGGATCTCAACCGGCAGGCCTATAAGTCGGGCAACGATTCTTTTATTGTGAGTCCAGGCAATAGCCGCAAGCAGCTCTCGGCGTTCATCAAGCATGCCCGAAAACAACTATTGATTTACGACCCTAAAATTGCCGACCGCCAGATTATGCGACTTCTTGAAGACCATGCCAAAGCAGGTCTCGACATCAAGATTATCGGAAGTATTGCCGCTCGAAGCGCAAACCTGTCGGTAACACAGCTCACCACTATGCGTTTGCACACACGCACGATTATCCGGGATGGCACTCAGGCCTTCGTGGGCAGCCAAAGCCTGCGACAGAATGAGTTGGATCTGAGGCGCGAAATTGGAATTATCGTTTGCGATTCAAAGGTGGTGAAAGCTCTGGTCGCCACCTTTGAAAAGGATTGGGTATCCACCGGCTATGACGAATCTCGCGACGCAGTGAAAGCGAATGCGCCGCAGGCGGCACCCAAACGGTTGGCAAAAGCAACCCGGGCACTGGTTAAAGAAATGCCGCCGTTAAGGACGGTCCTCAAGAAGGCGATCAAACACGCGGTCTCCGAAGCTGGCGAGGAAGCTTTGGCCCATGGAGAGATCAAGGCAACCGTCAAGGATGCTGTAAAGCGAGCCGTGAAAGAAGCAGTCAAAGAAATAGTCCAGGAGCAACAGGTTCACTAACGGAAATGCCTGAGTGGGCTCTAATTTATGCAATCGAATCGACTATTAATCGCTGCCATCAGCTTGGCCACTTTCGCTGCGGTATCTTGGATACCCTTCATTGCAACTGCCAGGGCAGCCCCCTCGCCCCCAGACTCCCCGGCCTTCCGTGAATTCGCACAACGTGTTCAACAGTACGTAAAACTCCGTAAGGCACCTCAGCGGACCACCAGGCACCGGGAAGAAATTGTAGACCGCCGCGATGCGCTCGCGCAGGCAATCCGCGAATCGCGGCCTGACGCCAAACAAGGGGACATCTTCACGCCCGAAGTCAGCGAAGAGTTTCGCCGCGTGATCCAAAGCGTATTTCAAGGTCCCTCTGCTTCCTCCGTCCGCAGAACGATCCGGCAGGGAGATCCCGTGGCGGGCTTGCGCCTCACCGTGAATGGCGCTTATCCCCAGCATCTGCCTCTAACTACCGTTCCTCCGACGTTGCTCAGTCGCCTTCCAGAATTGCCAGAACGAATGGCTTACCGGATCGTTGGGCACGATTTCGTTTTGCAGGACACAGAAGCCAGACTGGTCATTGATTTCATTCCTGGAGTCATACCTTAACTCATGCAACATCTCGGACGCTTGATCTTTCTGACATTTATATTTTTGAGTCAAAAAACCCTTTTGGCGCAGGGGCAGGAAATTACCCTGCCCATCAAATCTGGCTCCGTTCGCTTCGCAGCCATCGGGGACATGGGTACAGGAAAACGCCCCCAATACGAGGTTGCGCAACGAATGTTCGAGTTTCAACAGAAGTTCCCATTCAATTTTGTAATCATGCTTGGCGACAACATTTATGGAGGAAAGAGTCCGGCTGAATTACGAAAGAAATTCGACATTCCCTACAAACCACTGTTGGATGCCGGCGTACAGTTTTATGCCACCCTGGGAAACCATGACGACACCAACGAACGTTTCTACAAGCTTTTCAATATGAATGGACAGCAATACTATTCCTTCAAGAAGGGCAACGTGCAGTTCTTTGTGCTCGATAGCGATTACCTGGATCCGAAGCAGCTGGCGTGGATTGAGAAGGAACTTGCCAATTCAGGAAGCGACTGGAAGATCTGCTATTTTCACCATCCCCTGTACTCGTCGGGAGCCTTTCACGGCTCCTCGACGGAGTTGCGTAAAATATTGGAGCCCCTGTTTGTAAAATATGGCGTTCAGGTCGTATTTTCGGGACACGAGCATCTGTACGAGCGGGTGAAACCGCAAAAGGGAATTTACTATTTCACGGAGGGCGCATCAGGCGAACTGCGCGCCGGTAACCTCAAGAAGACGGATATTACGGCCGTCGGGTACGACAAAGATCAGTCGTTCCTGTTGATTGAGATTAGTGGCGACGATCTGTATTTTCAAGCCGTCTCACGGACTGGTGTGACAATTGATTCGGGAACTATCAGGCGGCCAGCGGCATTGCAATCCGTCGCACCTCAGGCCAAGAGTGCCCTCCCTTAAGCGAATGACCGAAACCGCCTCACCTTGGCGAAAAAATTAGGAGCAATGATGAAATCAAAAAAGGCCCTTAAGCAATTGACCAAAGTAGAAACATTGCTGTCCGATGTTCTTGCCAAATACACGCCCATTGAAGACCAGATTCGAGGGATGCTCTCTACGGCCAAAGCATCGGTTGTGAGTGCAACCGGTCTGATTGATAAGTTCGCCAACGAAGAAGGGCCGTCCATATCCAAGGAGGACGTTGCCCCCAAAGAGAAGTCTCTCCCAGCGTCGCAAGAGAAAACAGCTCCAGCCAAGAAGAAGAGCGCGTCGCAGGCACCTTCGGCAAATGCCGGAGCACGAACCGCACAATCGTCTCGTCAGCGAAAAAAGGGGCGGTCCAAGCCCCATGCTACGAAGATAGTCTTAGAAGACTAACAGGGCCTGATGAGTAGAGGACGTGCAAAAAGCATTCGGCGGTCGAAGTCCTCTTGCTTGCGCACAAAGCGACCTGGGATCGAATGACACCCTTTATATTTCGTCAACTACACGTCCTCGACGAACTGCTTTAACTCGTTGACCGGCTTTGTCTTCTTGCTGGTGCCGTTGTTGATGTGTCGAAGAATCGAGGACAAAATTACTTCCGCCTCGGCCCTCGACAACTGCGAGCTGGGCGCAATCGCTTGACACCGCCGTTCGCCACCCTCCTACCAAAAGCCAACCCACATCCAAGACTTCCCGCTTTTGCGGGATTGCAGGTCCACAACGTGAGGATACTTGAGGACAAACAAGGTTACCTTTTCGGTGAGAACTAATTCAGGTCCCGATGCAACCAAACACACCACTAACGATTACTCGCTATCGTTATCCTTGCCAAGTAATAGCCGCTTTGGTCGAGACAGGACAAGACAGGCGCGCAGGCGTCACCCTAGGGTGATCCAGAATGCACTCTAAACGGTCATAGAAGTGCTTAGTCTGAAAGCAGGACAGACCATGACCCGAACATCCAGAATCTTTAGCGTTTGTTGCATTGCCACCTCTTTCGCGTTTTCGTTTCCCGCCGGCGCGTCCGACAACTCACCAGACAAACATGCCAGCTCGGCATTGTGGCGCCACCGAGGTAACATCGAGTCGCTCAACCTCTTTTACGGAATCGGTGGCAAAGACCGCCAGCCGGTTGGGAAGTTTACTTTTGTAAAGGAAGACAATAGCGGGTCATCGCCTAAATTTGAAGTCGTAGACGGGCGAGGCGTCCATTGGAAAGTCAAACTTGGGGCAGAGACCAAGTCGGAAACGGCCGCCACCCGCTTGGTATGGGCAGCGGGCTACTTTACAGACGAAGATTACTATCAATTCGAGATTGAAGTTAAAAATTTGCCCAAGCTAAAACGAGGCCACGAGTTTACCTGGGCCGACGGCGTAGTTCGCGGCGTTCGTTTGGAGCGCATTGTGAAAGAGCAAAAAAAGATTGGAAATTGGAGCTGGTTCAAGAATCCGTTTGCCGGAACGAAAGAGCTGGACGGTTTAAGGATCATGATGGCTCTCATCAACAATTGGGACCTGAAACAGGTCAACAACGCGATCTATAGACTAAACGGCACAGAAACTCGGTACGTTGTCAGCGACCTGGGTGCAACCTTTGGTGAGACCGGCGATGCGTTTACGCGTTCAAGAAGCAATCCGAGTGACTATAGCGAAACCAGTTTCGTTCAAAAAGTCACTCCGGACCATGTCGACTTTAACCTAAAAAGCCGCCCCTTTTTCCTCTCCGCGATTCACGTTCCTTACTATGTCGAGCGCACCCGTATGCAAGACGTTGTTAAAAGCATCCCGCTGGCTCACGCCAGATGGCTGGGCAAATTGCTCGGCCAGCTCTCGGATCAACAAATTCTCGATTGTTTTCGAGCTGCCGGGTACTCGCCTTCGGAGATCGCCGTCAGTGCTGCCATGGTCAAAGAACGAATCGGGGATTTGAACCGGTTCTAATGAAGGAAATGACGCGGATCGCAACCCTGACTTTCCAACCTTTGACAGGCAGGCACCGAAGCAACAGCGGTGATTGATAGCTGCTATTGTGCGGGGGCCGGCGCTTCCGGACTCCCCAGCTGCAATCCATAGAGTTCAGCATACACGCCCCCGGCCGCGAGCAACTCGGTATGTGTTCCGCGTTCGGCCAGCTGAGAATCCTTCACTACGAAAATCACATCGGCCCGCTGGATCGTTGCCAAATGGTGGGCAATAACCACACAGGTTTTGCCTTTCATCAAGCGGTCCAGTGCCTCGAAGACCGTCTTTTCCGATTCAGCATCCAGCCCTGAACTTGGCTCGTCCAGAAGCAAAATCGGAGTATTTCGGATGATGGCCCGCGCGATGGCGACGCGCTGTCGCTGGCCGCCCGAAAGCGACACGCCCCGTTCCCCGACCATCGTGTCATACCCTTCCGGCATCTTTTTGATGAATTCATCAGCGTTGGCCAGTTCCGCCGCCTTGATAATCTCAGCGCGCTTCGCTTCTGGTTTGCCATACGCGATGTTCTGCCAAATTGGAACCTGAAACAGCACCGTATCCTGCAATACAAAGCTCATCTGTTCGCGCAACGACGCAAGAGTGTATTGGCGAATGTCGGACCCGTCGATTTTCACCTGGCCATTAGTAGGATCGTAGAAGCGCGGAATCAGGCTAAGGATGGTCGATTTGCCTCCCCCGCTGGGACCCACAATGGCGACCACCTGTCCCGGTTCAATCTGAAAACTCAAGTCATTCAATATGGGATGGTCGGGAGTGTAACTGAAAGAGACCCGATCAAATTCCATTTTGCCTTTGAACGTCCGGGCACGGCGTGCTCGGGGCAAATCGCGCACGCGGCTGACGGCGTTAAGAATTTCCTGGATCCGCTCATAACTTACGGCGGCCTTGGAGACCGTATCGCTCATTTTGGAGAGATCCCGCATGGGCTTGTACATCTTGCCAAGATAAGCCAGAAAGATAATCAGATCGCCCACGCTAAGTTGGCCGGACAGCGCCAGTCGGGCACCGTACCACAGAACAAGGCAGGTGCCCGCAGCCGCAAGCACCTCTACGATGGGGGCCAACTTCGCTTTTACCGATCGGGCCTGCAGCGCTGCTTCCACGTTCTCAAGGCTCTGCTCCTCGAAGCGTTGTTGTTCGTAATCCTCACGAGAGAAAGCCTTGACCACGCGGATGGACGAAAAAACTTCCTGGACCATGTTAGCCAGTTCGCCCTCCTTCTGCCTCACGGCGCGGGACGCTTTCTTGATCCGCTTGGTAAAGGTAAATACGACCAGAAACAGCACCGGAGCAATAGAGAGCGCAATTAAGGCGAACCGCCAGTTGTAATAGAACATCACGGCGGCCATGCCTGCGAGCGTAAGCACGTTCACCAGCATGCCTAGCAGCGCCGAGGTAATGAAATCCTGAACCGCTTCGATATCGCTAGTGACTCGGCTGATCAGATCTCCGGTTCGCTTTTCATCGTGTTCGGCCAAGGACAGATGATGGATTTGTTGATAAACAGTTCGCCGCAGGTCGTGCATCACCCATTGGCCAACGGTGGTTGTAAGATATTTTTGAGTGTAGGAGCTGACCGCTCCTACGACAGCGATAACCGCCACTGCCAAGACGGCGAAGTTCAATACCGCCAACTTGTCCTGCCCAATTTGGCTTACGATTCCGGCTAGCCACGACGGCAACGGTTTCGACTGAAGCAAATTGTCGACGATGATTTTCAGCGGCCAGGGCTCCAGAAGGCCGCTGACCGTTTCGCCGATCACCGCAACTAGCGCCAGGCTCATCGCTTTCCAATGAGGGCTCAAAAGTCCGACGATCTGTCGCCAGCTAGATTTGGCGGGCGGGGTCGGCGAGTCGGAAGTGTCTGGCATGAAGCTGATTTGCCTGGCGGCGGGGGTGCCGCTCAACCAAAATTCGAGCCAGCGCACCCTGTTGAAATCTATCACGATCCCGGCTCGATTAGGAGCGACCTCACGCAGTCTGACGTAGTTACCGCAACTGGCAAGTAAATCAAGCGCCGGCGCTTTCCTACAACGCGGAACGCAAGTGCGGCAATCTCGCGTCGCGTGGGGATTTCTGTCCCACCTACTGAGACTTCCTACAGGCCTGCATGGAGACGGTCCAGTAGCCGACGCTCGACCTCGGACTGATGCATGGGATTCGTTTGGCCTTTACCGTCGCCGATTCTGTCGAACCATTCCCGATGAACTGACATCGGCCCGATTGCCGAGAATCCGGAAAGCCACGCTAAACACCAAGCCTGAGGCTTCATCGTAAAGAACCGATTCTCTTCGGTTCCAGGTGCGGCTCCGGGGCCTGTTTTGAATGGATTCATCTTTCCCAAATGTAGTGTGTCCGGCTTTGGTGATCCTCAAGACCATCAAACATCCGTCAAAGCATCCCACTGTTTTATGGCGCAGACAAACGGCGAGTAGGGAGGAGGCCAACCGCTTGAGAGGAAGCATTTGTGCGAGTGGCCCGGTCCGTGATGTTCGTCCCTACCGCGACCCAAATCGGGAGTAGTTATCGCGATGACATTAGCCCAAGCCCTGCTTGTGCCACCTCGAGATGGCTGTTATGATTCTGCAGATATGGATACAGACTGCCTTGCACACAGGCTCACCAGCGACGAGCGCACCTTCTTCGAAACCAACGGCTACCTCATCGTCGAAAACGCCATTCCAGCTACCCTCCGCGATCGCCTGATCTCCGTCGTAGACCGCGTGGACGCCCGCGAACGCACCCCCGCCATGGCTGGCAAACTGCTCTCCATCTCCAATGTCGTGCATGAAGACGACGCCATGGTCGACTTGCTCGACGTACCCACAGTCTTCCCCAAAGTATGGGGAATTCTGGGCTGGAACATCTACCTCTACCATTCGCATTTAGACGTCACTCCTCGTGAAAATGCGGCAGCTCAAAACTGGTCCGTTGCCTGGCATCAGGACAGCATGCGCGTCAACGATGAGATTGAATCGAATCCACGACCCCGTCTCTCCCTGAAAGTCGGATACTACTTGACTGACGTCAGCCAACCCGGACGCGGCAACACCCTGCTCGTACCTGGCACTCAATTGTGGAATGAGATCGAAGTCCCGCAGAATGGCTCTTCCAGCCCTGAAGGCTGCATCTCGCTGTGTGTCCCTCCCGGGTCGGCGCTCTTGCTCGACCGCCGCACCTGGCACTCCCGTAGTGCAAACGCCTCCGACCTCACCCGCAAAGTAATCTGGTATGGATACGGTTACCGCTGGCTGCGTCCCAAGGACGAAATGGCAGTCGCCCACCTTCACTCCAAAGTCGATCCAATACGACGCCAAATCCTCGGCGGAGCAGCATCCGCCAACGGCACTTACGACCCGACCGATGCCGATGTCCCACTGCGCACATGGCTCCAGGAACATGACCCAGCCGCCGCCTCACCCTCCCCGCATGGTCGATCGCAATCTCGCCCGCCAGCCATGGTGCGCGGCAAGAACCTCGGCCGCAATTAGGAGATTTAGCCTCGCTTCAGCCTTACTCGATTCGAGGGTCCAAAGACTAACTCGTGACGTGTCACTCTGCATTTTCTTGACTTCTTTCACTGTTTTTTACCAAGCTAGCTGCCTTGACCGCGTGAAAAGATTCGCATAAAACATTTCTAACTGGAGATGTTTCA
>CAZZGS010000049.1:4274-13489 GCA_964653845.1 uncultured Bryobacter sp. | reverse complement strand
TTCCTCACCTTAAGCCTCGCCACCCTCGCAAAAACCCTCCAAACGCCTGCCCCGCCGATTCCCACGGCAGCCCTATTCTCGATCTGTGCCGCCCTCGCTTTTAGCGCGAATTTCTCCTGGGCTTACGCTACAGCTTTTCTGTGGCTCCTCTCGATTTCCTGGCTACTCTCGCAATCTCAAACAATAACTTACAAATTATTCGCTGCCGCCACGATTCCCGGAGCAATCCTTGTCACCGCCATCTGCGGCTACGTCCTCTTGCATTACCCAAAAGACCAACTCTTCTGGGGAACCGATTCACTACTCAAGACGATACTCGAACTGGATCTCGCCTCCTTCGCACTTATCAACCTTCAATGGGTCCCACCGAAGACTGCAGCACTTCTCAACGCAGCCCACCAGATCTTCATTTTGGTGATCCCCAGTTTTTTGCTCTTTTATTTCTTTTTCAATCAACGGGACTGGAGGCTTAATTTTTCAGTCACAGTGGTCGCCCTGCTGTTTCTAACTACCCTCGCTCACTGGCTGCAATTTCAATACCTCAAGATCCCGCTCCCCTTTGAGCGAACTTCACTCTTCGCGATACCAATCCTCACGGCTCTCTTCGGAACCGCCCTGACTTCCTTCGAAGGCACGGGTTTCAAGCGGGTGCTCCGCACCTCCGCCGCCATTCTTCTTTGCCTTGTGGCCACCTATTTCACAAGCACCTTGCACGACACTTATTTTCGCGATGGTCCATCAACGCAGACATCCGGTCCGCTTACCCCATCATTGAAGATTATTGCCGTCGCACCGGCACCCGCAAAGTCATCAGCGACCTGAACTACACGCCAAGCTTAAATGTCTACCGGATCCTCTCTAACTCGAAGTACATCGACGAATTGGCAAACTTCGAAAAGCCTCCTGAAGGCCAATCCATTTACGTACTCCCTGCCGACTCAAGCCAATCGTTTATCCAGTCGCAAAACCTGAAGCCAATCTTCAGAGGAAGCCTCTCAGATTTCTCCGTACTAGTCCGCTGATCTAAAGCGTCTTCAAAAACGCAATCAGCGCCTTCCGGTCCTCCAGAGACAGCTTAAGTCCAAACTCATGGCCCTCAACCGGCCCCGGCTGCATCCAGTAACCCTGCGGCACATAATCGCTCTTCACTCGTGAAGGGTCAAACCATTCCTCAAGCGTATCCACCCACCCCCCATGCCCAAACGCATTGCGATACCAGACCCCACGCAACGAAGGCACCTTATAGAAACCCGTCCCCCGCCGGGCCTTCAAGGCCAGCGTCGTATCCGTGCCCACACTCACATCGAGAATCTCATCGGTCTTGCGCAAATCTGCGGGCACTGTAAAACCCTTGGCAACCGTCAGCTTGTTGTTCGTATAGAGCGGAGGCGTATGGCAACCCGCGCAACCCTGTTGAGAAAACACCTTCTGCCCGCGCTTCGCCAAATCATCCACCGGGTTGGGATTCTTCGGCGCTTCAAGCGAATAGATATAAAGTGCCAACGCATACAACTGCTCATCGCTATAGCGCGTCCCTTTCTCAGAGCTAAACGGAGTCGCATTCAGAGTCGGCTGAAAATCCCCATAATGCGCCATCGTGTCGAGACCCTGATTGGTCACTGCATATCGGGCCAGATCACCAATAGAGCGATGCCGTGCAAACCCCGTCGAATCCAGATACTTGTGATTCTTCACTCCAATCAGCGAGGGAATACGCGGAGGATGGCTAGCGCTAGTCCCCTGCCGGGCGAGCACGCCAGAATGTTGCGCACCCTGTTGCCGCACCATCTCTTCTTTCGACATCCGTTCGAAGAACTTTTCCTTGCTCTCCACCCAGGGCACTCCAAACAAGACCCAGGCCGACTGCTGCCGCCGCGCAAGCACCTCCGGCTTCATGTCCCTCACTCGCTGAATCGACGCCTCGTCATTGCGAAAATCCACCATCCCCTGCGCCCCAGCTAAATGACTGCCATCCGGCATCACCCGCGTGTGACAACCCGCACAAGCGTTGATCCCAACCTCAAGCACCCCCTTCTTGCGAATGATGTAGCGGTTCCCAGGGATAAAGGGCGGCAGCACCCCTTCCTTCGATGCCGGAAGCGGAGTCTTGAAAAATGGCCCGCCCGGTCGTACCGGAAACACAAGCGGCTCATGTTCAAACACCAACTTCCCCGCCGCAATCCAGTCCTGCTTGGCCTTCAGCTTCGCTGGGTCAAACACCACCTCCGGCTCCTGCTGCTTCAACCAATCGAGATACCCCGCCGGCTCCTTACCCGCTTCATACATCGGGTATGTCTTGTAAATCGACCGCACCTTCAGCGCATAGTATTCAGTCGAGCTCAAGTGCCGGGGCGAGCGATCCCGCTGCGCCAGCGGCAACTCAAACCGCTCCACCGCCTCATCGTCCCAAACCTTGGGAATCTCAGGCCGAAAACTCTGCCCGCTCCCCAACACAGCCATCGCTAACAACCCAACCAGAAGCTCAATTTTGATTCGCATCACTGTCTATCAAAATTACCACCCCAAACAGCCTGCTCCAAATCCCGCTAAGCTATTGTGGCCCGGATGGAAGATGTTGAAGCAGGTATCGAATCATCAGCATTCTGAGGTGTACATCTGTTCCTTTGCCTTCACTCAGGCTGTGGTTTCGGTTGGGATAAACCATGTAATCAAAAGGTTTACCGAGCTCGACTAACCGGTCCACCAAACCTTCCACGATCTGGATGTGTGTATTCGTCTCCCCAGAGCCGCTAACAATCAGCAGCTTGCCCTTGAGGCCCTCGGCAAAATTGATAGACGCCGCCCGCTCGTATCCACCTGGATTCACCTCGCGCGTTCTCATGAACATCTCCTGGAACCAGGCATTGGAAAGATGAGGCTGCGGCTTGGGCACCAAAGAGATACCAACGTGATACGAATCAGGCTTGCGGAACAGCGCATTGAGCGTGTTCGTCCCTCCGCCGCTCCTTCCCCAAATTCCAACCCGCCCCAGATCCACATAAGGCCTCATTTTCGCCAGCGCCTTGAGCCCAGCCTCTTGCTCCTCGGTCGAGAGTGGCCCAAGACTGCCAAAGACCGATCTTCGCCAGGCAGCTCCCTTCGGCGCTGGAGTACCACGGTTATCGATCGATACCACCAGATAGCCCAGATCCGCCACCACGCGATGAAATCTGGCGTGGGATTTATCCCATTCATCGAGCACGGTTTGGGCGTGAGGCTCGCCGTAAACATAGATGAAGACCGGATACTTCTTTAACGGATCAAAGTCTTTCGGCTTCATCATCCAGGCATCCAAACTGATTCCCTTGCCAATATCGAGCTGTAGAAACTCGGTTGGGCGCAACACAAACTCTTGCATCCTCTCGCGGATCTTGCTGTTGGTTTCAAGAACGCGAAGCACCCGATGTTTCGGCAGCTCAACAACTTCAACATGCGGCGGAGAATCCGCCGTTGAAAACGTATGAAATGCCCACTTGGCATCGGGCGAGAATTCGTAGCTATGTGTGCCGGCCTGATTCTCGGGCGTGATGCGCTCCAGCTTGCCCGACCCATCCAGCGGCACACGATACAGATATTTCTGAGTCCCATTACGCGGAGAGGCATAAAAGTAATACTAACCGCCGGCTTCATCAATCGCACCGCGGTCAATCATGTCGTACTCGCCTGGAGTCAGCAAGAGAATTTCCTTGCCTTCCCGAGACCAAAGAAACGCATGCCGCCAGCCGTCTTTTTCGCTCACGACAACGAACGCCTTGCCACCTCGAACCCACACGAGTCCAGAATTCTTCCCCTCGCTCGACTCAACCCAGGCCTCATTCGATTCCTGATAGAGCCGCCTCAAATCACCCTTAAGATTGACCAGCAGAAACTCCCGTTCATTCCGAAAGCGACTGAATTTTTCGACCACTACTTCATTCGAATTTCCAGCCCAATCCACTTGGCCCAGATACATACCTTCTTCAGATGATGGGATCGGCAACCACTGAACGCTCTTCCCATCGGAATCTGCTACACCGACTCGAAGTTTTGGGATTACTTCACCAACTCTGGCGAACCGGAGATTTTGCACGCCTGGATACGACGGATCATCAGGCACCAGAACAGATCGTTGCCTCACATTGGTGAGATCCGACTCAACAAACAAGACGCGATTCCCATCGGGGCTCCAGGTCGGGTTTTGATAACGAAGATCTCGACCCTCCAACCGCTTTGTCAGTTGAATTCGCCGGCCAATTTGCAGCTCGCGCACAAAAAGCTCTTGACCTTGAAACTCCAGCACGCGCTTTCCATCAGGCGACAGGAATTTCCAGTGCTCCGATTTCTTCGCGTCAATGCGCTGACCACTGCGGACATCAAATGTCGCCCATGTCATCTTTTGGGTTTTCGGTCACGCTCCTGCACTGCGTATCCTGAGCTATCGGTAAGCCATTTCGCTTAGCCTCGACGGCAACACGCGACGAGCCATCGACATCCAAGAAGGAAAAATTATAGAAGAGTCCGCCTTCAAAGCCTTCATCCGTCAGGCGGTCCACTTCAACAGCTCTGCCAAGTCAAAACCTTCGAAGAAAGCAACTAAGCTGGGTCTTTGAAATAGCCCCTTGACTCACCCTCATCCAGCACTCCCTTAACAAGCCCCCAAAGCGCATCAGACCCCTCCGCGATCGGGCTCAGCCGCGCATCGGCCTTGGCCCGCGTCACAGAAAAGTCCTCCCAGGATCCACCCTTGTTAGTGATGTTCTGAAAAGTTGGCATGAATCGGTCCACTGCATTCGCAAACCGCGACTCAGCCGTCACTCGTCCTTCAAACTCCTGCCAAAGTACAATAAACTCATTCCTCTGATCTTCCGGTAACATCCCAAAAATCCGCTCTGCCCCAGCCGCCTCCAACTCTTCTTTGCTGCCCTGTTCACCAAACGCTGGCGTATCGCCAGCATCGATCTCTACCAGGTCATGCACCAACAACATCCGGATCACCCGCACAATATCTACCGGCTCATTGCTGTGTTCAGCAAATACTACAGCCATAAGGCTGATGTGCCAACAATGCTCTGCCGTATTCTCGAATCGCCCCAATTCCTCCCCGCCATGCAGCAGCCGGGTTCGGCGCATAATCTGCTTGAGTTTGTCGATTTCAAGGATAAAAGCGAGTTGCTGTTCAAGTCGGGTCATCGACAATAATTTTAGTTGCTTTGCAGGGCAAAGTACTCTATTATCTCTCCATGGGCTTACGCGCCGACATGCACGAGCACGCACTCGACAACCTCAAGTACATCCGCTCCACGATGGAGAACACTACCGAGTTCACCGCCGTCCCCGGCTACGGGATGGTCCTCGTGGGCCTCTCAGCACTACTGGCCGCCTGGCTCGGCAATGGCGCCAAGACACGTGAAGCCTGGCTCGCAATCTGGACCGCCGAAGGCATGGCCGCCATTCTCCTTGGCTTCATCGCCCTCATCTGGAAGGCGAACCACTCCGGCGTCTCACTTCTCTCAAGCCCGGCCCGCCGCTTCGGCCTCGGCTTCGCACCGCCTCTTCTGGCTGGCGCAGCCCTCACCGCAGCAGCCGCCCGTGCCAATCATTATTCCGAGGTCGCCGGCCTCTGGCTCCTTCTTTACGGTGCCGGTGTCATAACCGGCGGAATGTCCAGCGTCCGCCCTGTCCTCATGATGGGAGTCGCCTTCATGGCGCTCGGCGCCGGTGCGCTATTCACTCCAGAGCAATACAACGAGATCTACCTGGCTGCCGGCTTCGGCGGCCTACACATCGGCTTCGGCCTTTGGATTGCGAGCAGACATGGGGGCTAAACCAAATCTCGTCCCGCTGCCACAAAAGGCAATCGGCCTCGACCAGATCATCCACGAGCGGGTCCGCCTCGGAATTGTCAGCGCTTTGGTATCAACCAAGAAACTTAGCTTCGGAGAACTGAAGGAAATCCTGAATCTGACCGATGGAAACTTGAGCATCCACGCTCGCAAGCTCGAAGACGCCGGTTACGTTGAGTGTCGCAAGTTCTTCGAAGGCCGGCGTCCACAATCGGAATACACTTTAACCCTTACCGGGCGCAAAGCTTTCGAGCAGTACGTCAACCACATGGAAGCTCTGATTCACGCTATGAAGCCGAAGGAGAAGTAGTCACTTGCACGTTGCCATCATCATGGACGGAAACGGCCGCTGGGCACAGCGCTTCGGCTGGCCTCGCCTCGCCGGGCACAAACAAGGCGCAGAATCCGTGCGCCGTGTCATCCGGCACTCACCAAAACTCGGCATCGACGTCCTGACTCTCTACGCCTTCTCCAGCGACAACTGGAAGCGCCCTGCCGAAGAAGTCTCCGGCCTTATGCGCCTCCTCGCTCACTTCATCGACAAAGAAGTCGCCGAATGCCTCTCTAGCGGCGTTCGCCTGGAATTCATCGGCCGTCGTGATCGCCTCCCAGCCAACCTCATCCCTGCCATGGAACACGCCGAGCGCGTCACCCTCTACGGTAAGCGAGTCCACGTCCGCATTGCCCTCGATTACTCTTCCCGCGACATGCTCCTCGCTGCCCTCCGCCCGGGTATGGACCGCGAAGAACTCAGCCTCAGCCTCGGCCCTGACGTTGACCTCCTGATTCGTACCGGAGGCGAAAAGCGCCTTAGCGACTTCCTGCTTTGGGAGTGCGCCTACGCCGAGTTCCACTTCACCCAAGTCGCGTGGCCCGACTTCGCCGAGGGCGATCTCGAGTCAGCTATCGACGAATTCCGCTCCCGCGAGCGCCGCTTTGGTGAAGTTGCCCAAACCAGCGCCGCCTAGGGCGTTATACGATCAAGGGTAATGAACCGTCGCACCTTTCTTGCCAGCAGCGCTGCCCTCAGCGCCTCCGCCTACGAGCCAACCCAGAAGAAATCCAATAGCCTGATTGAGCTGCGCTACTACAAGCTGCGCAATACCCTCGACGGCATGCCCAAGCGTCTCAACGAATTCCTGTCTCAAAAGCAACTCCCCGCCCTCAAGAAGGCCGGCCTCTCGAAAGTCGGGTTCTTCGGCAATGTCATCGGAAACTCAAGCCCACTGGTGCTCCAGGTCACTGAGTTCGAAAACATCGCTCAACTGGAGTCCACCTGGGCCGCCGTCCCCAACCAGATCGCCGACTACGTCCGCATCGAATCGAGCCTCCTGCGCAGCTTCGACGGCTTCCCTGCTCTTGAGATGCCAGCCGCCGAAGCCGGCCGCGCCCCGCGCACATTCGAGCTCCGCACTTACGAGTCAAACCACTTCGACTCCCTCGGCAAGAAGATCGGCATGTTCAACAACGGCGAGATCGCCGTCTTCCGCAAGACTGGTCTCAACCCCGTCTTCTTCGGTGAAACCATCTTCGGCACCAACATGCCCAACCTCACCTACATGCTCTGGTACGACAGCCTCGCCGCCCGCGAGGCGAACTGGAAGAAGTTCGTCACGCATCCGGAATGGGACAAACTCAAAGTGCTACCAGGCCTCAGCGATGGGGAAGTCGTCTCGAACATTTCGAACTCGATCCTCTCCCCAACCGCCTATTCGCCGATCCGTTAGAACCCTATGAAGTCACTGCTTTTCCTTCTCGCACTGAGCCTCCAGGACCAAGGCAAGCCGCCCGAAAGGGCTGCCCCCTACTACCCGACACCTCAGGTAGTGGTCGACCGCATGCTCAAACTCGGCGAGTTAAAGAAGGGCGAAAAAGTCTATGACCTAGGCTCCGGTGACGGTCGCATCATCATTGCCGCCACGCAGAAATTTGGCGCAACGGCAGTAGGAGTCGAACTGGACAAAGCCCTGGTAGATCAAAGTCGTCAGCGCCTCTTGAGCCTCAACCTGGGCAAGCTCGCCAGCGTAATTGAAGGCGACATCTTCGCGCAAAACTATGCTGACGCCGACTTGATCACCGTCTACCTGCTGCCGATCACCAATATCCGTCTCTCGCCAGTCTTGGAGAAGACCATCAAGAAGGGCGTCCGCATTGTCTGTCATGATTTTGAATTCACCGAGTGGAGCCCCGAAAAAACCGAGGTAATGGAAGACACCGAAGGTCGCAGTCATACTCTCTTCTTCTACAGGCGCTAACCTATGAATCCACCCGAGCCTAAATACCTGTCTCCGCTATGGTGGCAGAGTCTCGCCGTTATACGTACGATCCTCGCGCTTGCCTTCCTTGCAGTAGGCAGTGCCGCCACCAGGCCAATCCCATGGCCGGTAATGGCGCTGGCTTCAATATTTACGATCTACAGTCTGATGGCCTTACTCTGGCGTGATGTCGAAAGGCGGTTCCCGCCCATTTTCAGCCTCGGCATCGACGTCATTATCTTTCTGATCTTCGCCCACTTCTCCGCCGACCAGAACATCTGGTTCAACTCCCTCTTTTACGTCTACCTGCTGCTTGAAGCTGGCATCCTCCATAGCTGGCGAGAGGTCTTTACAGTTCTAGTGCTCTGCCAGGGATTCTTCCTGTTGATGCGCCCGCCTCAGGGAGAAGTCTTGCAGCCACTGGTCATGCTCTCAGGTATCCTCGCCTGCACTCTATCGCTCGAAAAGCGGGTTCTTTCAGACCGTCTTGACGAGGCTCAACTCGACGTTGTCAAGTTACGCAGCGAGGCAGAGAAACTGCGCGAGACCGAACGTCAGCGAATAGCCGACGACTTCCACGATGGGCCTCTCCAAAGCTTCATTAGCTTCCAGATGCGCCTCAACGTGGTTCAACAAATGCTCGGTCGCGACTTGGCTACCGGCCTTAAAGAACTGCAAGACCTGCAGATGGTCTGCCGGGCTCAGGTCGCAGAGCTTCGTGCCTTTGTTCGCAGCATGAGGCCACTCGAGGTCGAAGGGGAAAGCCTCTCGACGGCAATCCGTCGTCTGGTCGAAAACTTTAAGAAGGACACTGGCATCTCGGCTAACTATTCGAGCCAGGAAGTCACCGGCGAACCCGAGAGCTTCCTCGAAGTGCTCCAAATCGTTCGTGAGTCTTTGAACAATGTCCACAAGCATTCCAAAGCCTCGCGAGTCGCCATCGCACTCACCCTGCAAGGTGAGATGCTTCACATCGACATTGAAGACGATGGTACGGGCTTTCCCTTCAGCGGCAACTATGACCTTGCTGAGCTGGAAGCGTTGCGCATCGGCCCTGGAAGCATTAAGCGCCGCGCCCGCAGCCTCGGTGGGGAATTGGTCGTCATCAGCCGCCCGGGTCATGGCGCAACGATCCGGG
>CAZZGS010000049.1:0-4264 GCA_964653845.1 uncultured Bryobacter sp. | reverse complement strand
CCTATGAGGTATCTGCTTCTCGCGCTGCTGCTTTGCGGGTGCGGTCGCTATGACGACTTCGCCCTTCCCAAACCGCAAGGCCCGAATCTAGATCTCAAGTGGCATCTGACTGCTGCCCCTGTGATCGAGAGGGGTGCTTCGCTCGATGTGCTGAACCCTTCGGTGGTGCGATGGCTAGACCAGTACATTAACCTCTACTCGGTCTTTGATGGCAAGAGTTGGCATACTGCCCTTGCGACTTCAAAGGATGGCTTCACCTGGCAGGATTCGGGCAAGGTCCTCAATGCCGGTGGCGATTACATCGCGGCAAACGGCGGAGCATTGGCCCTGGGCGCTGAGTTGCTCTATGCCTATCAGGCCGGCCCTAAAGGAAAGACGGTCATTCGTCTCGCCCGCTCAAGAGATGGCCGGAACTGGACCAAAGAGCCAATCCTCGCTTTGGGGCCCAACATGAGCTGGGACGAGATCAGCATTGGTGACCCCTACCTGATCACTGCAGGTGGTGAAATCTTTCTCTTTTACCTCGGCGAAGACCGGGCCCGCAGGCAGCGGTTAGGTGTTGCCAAATCGAAGGACGGGATCAGCTGGACCAAGCAGCGCGGCCCGTTGGTTGAACTGGGTGGGGCAGGAGACTTTGACGAGAATGGCTTGGGGGAACCAGCCGTGTTTGAGGCCAACGGCCAGTGGGTGATGCTCTATACCGGGCGAGACCGCAAAGAGAAGCGCGCCATGGGCTACGCAGTCTCAAAGGACGGCCGCCATTGGGCGAAGCTCAAGGAGCCAGTGCTGCGCGGCGACCAGCCCTGGAACTCGGCCGTGGTCTGCGACGCAACCGTGTTGGTTGAGAACGGTAAGGCGCGAATTTGGTTCGGCGGCGGGGACCTGCCCAAGCCCGACGAGCGACTCAACGGCCAGATCGGTTACGCCGAATTGCTTAAGCGCGATTGAACGAGTAACGGCTGGGGATCAGCGAGAAGTACTCGACTTTGCGCTTGGGCTTTGGCCCACGCTTGACTCCAGACTCTGAGGCGAGCCAGGAAGCAAGATCGGCAATCTCACGGTAGTAGGTGGAAGAGGGGTCGAGTGCTCCCCCACGCATCACAGACTTGTAAACTTGCTCGGGTGAGTCGCTCAGGGTGATCTCAGCCGGCACACCAAGAACACTCTCGATGTCCGCAATCGTTAGAGGTGCGTCCTTGCGCCAGCGATTGATGACCAGTGCCACACGGTCTTGTAACTCATGGCCTTCAAGGAAGCGCATTTTCTCCCGCGCCATATGCACACCGGCGAGTTCAGGTTCAACAACCAGCAGGATGCGGCGCGATTGCTGCAGGATGTCGAGCGAGAAGTTCTCCATCATTCCGCTTAAGTCTGCCAGGACGATGCGGTAGCGGCGGCGGGCAAATTCAAAGAGATTTCGAATCCGCATGGGCTCGATTTCAAGGTTTGCTTCGATCAGACAAGAGGGTAGTACGTCGAGGTCTTCCACATTTGACTTGATCTCCATCCAGAGGCCATCGTCCATCTCGCTCATCTTGGCCACGGCATCACGAACTCCAAGCGGGTTGCCCAGCTTGAGCAGAAAGCGACTGAGACCGCAGTTGAGGTCAAAGTCAGCCAGCAAGACACGGCTGTGCGGACGCTGGGCGAGCTCGAGCGCAGTATGAATTGCCGTTGTCGAAGCCCCTACGCCAGGCTTGGCGGGAAGGAAGCTGAATAGAAGGTCAGTCGATTCACGCTCTGAGGGAGCACTCGCTACGATATGCTCGACCCGGGCAATCGAAGCCATTAGCTTTTCGGGATCGAAGGGGAAGCGCAGGAACTCACGTACGCCCAGGTTCATCAGCTCGATCAGCACTTCAGGATCGAGGTCGCGGGCGACAGCAACCAGATGGGTATGGGCCGAGCCGCGGAGTAGCTCGGCGGCTTCGTTCAGCCCCTCGCGGCCTTCGCTAATGTCAAAGAAAAGAACCTGAGGGGAATACGCTCGAACATAGTCCAGAAGCCCCTCAGGCGGGAGAAAATGGTCAAAGGCACGCAGGAGCAGGAGGCTCTCACAGCGTTCGAGGCCAAAGGCAATCGAAGTATCGGGAGCGAACAGGGCATAACGCAGCATCTTAACCAGCCTTCTCGAGGCGAAGCATCGCGTCGCGCATCGCTTCCCCGCGAAGTGGCTCAACCACTCGTGAGGTACAAGTCACTCCGCTGGTCTGAGCCAGAGAACGCTCCATCGACTCCGCCTGGCCGGCGTACTCAAGCAACTGGCATTGCACCGCAGCGAGGATCACACCTGTCTTGGGGACTAAGGCTTTGACCAGATGGCCAAGCCGCTCGGGCAAGGCATCAAGGAGACCTTTCTCTTTTGAGGACCAGGATGCGGCATCCAGAGCCATCCCAGGCCGGGCGTGAAACTCATAGCGAACCAGGCAGTAACGATCCCATCCTCGCACCGCGAGTTCGAGGGTAAGAAGGCTGTCTGAGCCGTGCTGCGAGCCGGGGCCGGGGATGGTGCGTTGCTTGCGGCTATCGCTCTTGCTCAGGTCTTCGTTCAGCCGCTGCATGGCGCCACGGGTATCGCGCTGCTGCTCTTCGAGACACTTCTCAAGCTGGGTGCACTCGGCACTGAGCTTGATGCGGATCTCGCCGAGGTCGTTCGATGTCGCCAGAAGACGGAGTTTCTTCGTGATGCCCTGGAGACGGACGGCGTAGCGTTGGTCAAAGCCAGAGAGGGTCTCGGTGAGCTGGGCGACCGAGTTCAAGACGGCTTTGGCTTCTTTATCTTGCGAATCGATAAACGAACCCATCTGAGCGCCGTAGCTTTTGAGGATCTCCATCGTCTTCAGCTTGCGCTGCTCGATGACGTTGGGGGCCGGCTTGTTCGGCATGTCCTCAACCAACTGTTTGATGCTCTTGCGATGGGGGTCGCAGATCTGTTTGGGCGAAGATGGCATGGCATCACTCATGCCGATCATGCTGGAACGCCAAAGCTGGATGGCTGCATCGCGGGTGGCTTCGATCCACTCGAGGCTGGTGAACTGCTCGGACAGCGATACGGATTCGGACTCGGGACTCTTGTGGAAGAGATTGCTAAGGATACTCACTGTTCGGTTGCTCAAGACACTTATCGGTCTTGAGGCCAGAGTCTTAGAGCAATTGGCGTAAATCGTCGAGCTGTACGCGACCGGTGTAGATCGCCATCCCCATCGCCGAATGAATCCCCATCGACATTAAGGATTTTACATCTTCAAGAGTCGTAATCCCACCGGCGGCAGTAATCGGCAGGGTGGTGGCGGCGCGAAGGCTGCGGAACCATTCGAGGTCTGTGCCCTGCATCATCCCTTCTTTGTCGACATAGGTGCAGAGGAAGCCGCCGCAGTAAGGCTCAAGCGAATTGAGGACCTCGACAGCCGTCAGGTCGGTTGACTCCTGCCAGCCCTTAACGACGATCTTGCCGTATTTTGAGTCCAGCGCAATGAGGATCTTCTCGCGGCCGATCTGGGCGGCGATCGATTCGAGCAATGGAACGTTGATGCCGGTGCGGGTGAAGGCGGCAGTGCCGACGATTACCTGGGCGGCACCCTGGTCAACGAGGGTCTGGGCGCGTTCGGGCGAGCGGACGCCACCACCGACGCGGCAGCGGGCGCGGCCGGCGAGCAGTTCGACGATATCGTCGTTGGCTCCGCGGCCGAGGGCGGCGTCGAGGTCGATGACCTGGATCTCGGGGAAACCGGCGAATTTCGCCAGCATCACCAGAGGCTCTTCGCCTTCAAGGGCCTTCTCTTTGCCTTGGATGAGTTGGACGACTTTGCCGTCCATGAGGTCGATGCAGGGTACGATCATGCGTTCTTTCTTACCGGGATGTTGTGCTTGTCGAGGAACTCTTTGAGGTCGTTGACCGTGTAAGTACCGTAGTGGAAGATGCTGGCGGCGAGGGCGGCATCCGCTTCGCCATCGGTCAAGACTTCGAGGAAGTGTTCGGGGATGCCACCGCCACCTGAGGCAATCACAGGGATGCGGGTGGCGCGGCTGACGGCGCGGGTAAGTGCGCAATCGAAGCCCTTCTGGACACCGTCGGTATCCATCGAGGTGAGCAGGATCTCGCCGGCCCCGAGCGCTTCGCCACGCTGGGCCCATTCGATTACGTCGATCGATTCATCCACGCGGCCACCCTTAGTATGGACCGACCAGGAGTCGCCGTTTCGGCGGGCATCAATTGCGAGCACAACAGCTTGGGCGCCGAATTCATTGGAGAGCTCTGTAATGA